>NZ_JBSFYR010000082.1:0-34860 GCF_053599875.1 Streptomyces sp. NPDC005151
TGCTTCTCTGCTGCCCAGCCCCGCGCTGCCAGATCAGGCCCCCATCACCCACACGAGCACCCCACGACGATCAACGAAAACGTCGAAAGTCGAGTGACGTACGAGGCGCATTCAATCTCGCCGCGCTACCGGTGATCGACGCCAACACTCTTGGGGCGCAACTCGGCGCACGGATGGTCAAGGTGCCGGGGAATCTGGTGCGAACCGCGCTTTCCGCAGCGTGGCGAGCCCATGCGCTGCCCGCATCGCCGCACCTGTTCGCCGCTGTCCTGCGGCTGCCGCGGTCATGGACTGTGGACGCGCCCGCGATCTTCTCGGCTGGCACCCGGCAAGGACAGCGGAGGAAGCACTCGACGCGTTCCTGACCGGCGTGCGCGCGGTACGGGTGCAGAGACTCGTCCAGGCCGGCCCGATGGCCGCTACTCCTGAGGTCTCCGGCGCTTCCGTAGAGGGGCCGTGGCGGTAGAGAAGGTATCCGCCGCCCGGGGGCGTCGCGAGCGCTGATCCGAATCCGGCGCCGCCCCAGGATTATGTACCGCGCGCACCCGATGGGGCAGGCGCGCGACGTATGCGGCGCTGGCCAGGACAACGCAACGGGTGCCCGTCAGCCGTTTCCGCGCGCGGACTCTTTCGGTCAAACCTGTGGTCTCTCCGCACCTTCGGTCCCACTTGGCGCCGCCCCCTTGGAGATCCATCGGACGTGTCCGCAGCCCGCTAGAGCGCCGACCAGCCACAGCAGGCTCCCTGTACTGCCGTCTGGTGCGCTGGGGACTGTCCGCGCCGGAAGCGGTGTCCGTCGACGCGGACAGTCCGACCCGAAGAAACTCAGGCGATACGGAATCCGACGAGCAGGCGCGGAACGTGCCTCCTTACCGGCCGGACTTCTTTACGCGATCGGACGCCTTCTCTGCAGTCTCCTGTACCTTGCCCAGGACCTGCTCACCGCGGCCTTCAGCTTGCATGGTCTTGTCATCCATAGCCTTGCCGGTGGTTTCCTTCAGCTTGCCCTTGACCTGCTTGGCCTTTGCTTTGGCCTTACTCATGACTTCGCCCTCCAGTAGGTCACAACTTGCGTATCAACCATGCCTCGGACACTCCACCACTGCAATCGGTCCAGAACTGCTCAGGCCCAGGGTGGTGACGCTGCCGGTGACATTGACGTCCGCGCGTCTCCAGGCTGCTCCCCCCGCACGGGATACGCATTTCCTGTCGCCACTCATTCCGGTTCAAGCCGGACGCCCGAGAAGCGAAAATTCCGGATGCGTGTTGCGCGGGCTGCGACGGGCGGAGGCAGCCGGAGCCTCGATCCGTCAGCCGGCGAATGCCGCATCTGCCGGGTCGGACGGCCCCGGAAGGTGGCAGATCGCGAAGGGCCGGTCGATGACGGGGTTCCGCGATTACGACCCGGAAGCAGTCGGCTGTGTAACAGACGAAGGATCAATTACCAGGCCACGGATCCGAGGTGGGCCACTACTTACTGCTTGCCCCGTGAGGTATAGGCAGGACGGTGGGTTGACCGAGGCCGAGAGAGGTAAGCCCGGCCATGTGCAACCCGGCCGCGCTCCAATTGCCGCTCCAGCCAGGCGATCTATATGTCAGGGAGCCTGGGCGCCCGCTTCCGGGCACCACAGGAACAGAGCCCGGCCAAAACGTGGGATCGCGTGGTGAGGCGCATAATTGAAGGTGCTTGGCGAAGATCGGAGAGCACCATGATCATTCTCGGTGTCATCCTGCTTGTGATCGGACTGCTGACCGGAATTTCCATTCTGTGGACCATCGGTGTCATCCTCGCAGTCATCGGTGTCATCCTATGGGTTCTCGGTGCCGTCGGTCACGCTGTGGGTGGGAGGCGGCACTACTGGTGAGTGTCGCTTTCCATGCGCGGCAGCGCGGCGCCAGGTAGCCGTTGACCCCGCTGGCCAACAGACCGTTCATGGCCAGTTGTGGATTGAATTTGCATGACCTGCAAGCCCCTGACCAACGGGGCGAGTAGGGAGGTGACTTCGGATCCCAGGTGCCTGCCATTGTCGCGAACGAACCGATGCGTGGGACACCCCTCATTGGTGCAGTACTCCGAGCGCCCTGCAGTAGGCAGGCTGCCGACCTCCGGCGGCAGGCCCCAAGTCAGCACCGCAGTCACATACCTGATCCTGAGTCCTCCAGCTCCGCTCCGCTTCCTCGGAGCGAGCTGGTCAGCCAGCGGTTGGTGACGTGGCTCTCCCGCGCCCCATCCGCGAAGGTGCTCGACAGGTACTGTCAGTTCATCCTGTTCGAACCCGTAGTTGGTGGCGATCGCCAGTACTTTGCGCATGCTCAGGTCGTTGTCCGTCATTACTTGGCTCCCCTCGTGACACCAGCCGCGCTGTGTTTGCCACGTCGCGCGTCCTGCCTGAAGGATCCCCACCCGGAGTCAGCCAGCAGGTTGGCCGCGACCAAGCCGTCGGGCGACTTCCGGTCACCACTGCATTGATCACGGGGATTGTCCTTCGCCCGGAGGCCAGGAATGGCCGCTCATCATTCGGGGGGCTCGGGGGCGAAGTGAGGGCCGGCGTCCCGCCTGACCGATACGTCCTCGACGGCCTTGGCGAGCCGCGCCAGCATCGTGCGGTGCCGTACCTGGAGGACCGCGTCCAAGACCGTGTTGTGGAGCGTGCCGCCGAATCCTTGCAGCGGATGCTCGTCGAGTATCACGAGGGTCTTGTCATCCCCCCACGGCCGGATATCGAAGGCGATACGGGCCGTGCCCAACGGCCCGCTGTCTGCCTCGAGCTCCAGTGCGTGCGGCCGATCGATGCGCCGGACCGTGGTGCGTCCCTGGAATTCCTTGGGTCCTACTCGCACCGTGTACGTGATGGATGAACCCGTCTGCGGCCAACGGCCACGTTCACTCTGGGAACTGGAGGTTCCCGCCACCCATTCTCCGTACAGTGTTTCCTCTTCCAGCACCGCCCACAGGGCGTGCGGTGGGTGGTCGACGAGGTGATGGCGGATGGCCATGAGATCCTCCCGGGCGACTGGTTTCGTTCGACGCCTTTCGGCTCAGTCGGACGCCGTCCCAATTGCCGGGGCAGGGACGCCGCCGGCCAGCAGAGTTCAGGTGCCCGCATGTGGTCTCATCCCACCCTCAGGCCGCTCACGGACCGTGCTGTCCCCGTTGCGTACGATGACCAAGGTCGGCCAGGAAGAGAGCCGATGCCACTAGTGGTCGACCGCTTTCACCAGCCTTTGGCCGCCACCCGGTGGAGGGCCTCCCACGACTCGCCGTTCCGGCGATCCTGCAGACCACCGTGAGAGTGGAGAAAGGCGGACGAGTGTCACCCGGAGCCCAGCTCCCACGGGCGCGCCTCTCGCCCAAAACCACCATATCAGCTGAAATGTCACCCAAACTCGTGAGGACGTGCTCGGCTCGACGCGTTGCCGATGGCCGCTGCAGCCTGGCTGCAGGTCTCCTGAATTCCGTTTCTGCAGTCCGCGGACCGTCCCGATAACCGTCAATGCACGCCTGGCCAGGCGTGCCGCGTACGCCGGCCGTTGTATGCGCCGACGTGCTCGGTCGATCCTGACGTTCCACAATGCGAGGGGAGAGGTTCGCAGTCTCCCCCGTGCGATGGAGGCGAGGTGCCGGCATGCACTGTGAGCGGCATGACGCCGGCGTTCCGGAACCGGATGCTGTCCGGCGGCCGCGGGCGGACGACACACGCCATGACGAGGTCGACGAGGAATTGCAGCACACGCTGAACCGGCTGACGCTGCTGATCAATGCAGCCGAGGCCCTGGCCGGCGCGCTGGACGCGGACGAGGGCCTGCGTCAGCTCTGCCGCACGCTGGTGCCCGAGCTGGCAGACTGGTGCGCGGTGGATCTGCTCGACGACCAGCGTCGGCTGCATCGGATCGTCGTCGGGCAGCGGGAGGCGGAGAAGACGTCTTCCGGCTTGTACGAGGGGTTGCTGCCTTCAACCGAAGGTTCGGCTGCCTTTTGTGCGCGTGCTCTCACCGCGACAGGCCCGGTGCTGCTGAGCGATCTCTCTTGCCTGCCGGACGTGAGCGACCCCTTGCAAGCATGCGAACTTGAACTCTTCGACTCGCTGGCGGCGGACACAGCCGCCGTCGCTCCCTTGCGAGCGCGCGGGCAGCTCCTGGGCGTGCTCACCTTGGCGCGTACCCGCCGGGAGGCCCCTCTCAGGGCAGACAACCTCCCGCTCATCGAAGACCTTGCGCATCATGTCGCTTTCGGCATCGATAATGCGCGCCTGCACTCTGAGGCACAGCACACAGCCGAGCGGCTGCAACGCTCCCTGTTGCCCGACCTTCCTCCGAACGGCCCGCTCGAACTGGCCGCCCGGTACCGGTCAGCGATCTCCACCGCACGCGTAGGCGGCGATTGGTACGACGCGTTCGAGCTGCCCGACGGCGCCATGGCGCTGATCATCGGAGACGTCGCGGGACACGATCTGCGTGCCGCAGTCGTGATGAGTCAGATGCGCAACATGCTGCGCGGTATCGCTTGCGACCGCAAGGAGCCGCCCGGCAAGATCCTTGCGCGGTTGGACGCGGCGAATCACATCCTCTACCCCCACCAGACCCTGACCTGTATTTACGCATTGGTCGAAAAGCCGGCTCCCGACGAGCCATGGCAGCTGCGTTACGCGGTGGCGGGGCACCCGGCACCGCTCCTGGTCACGCATGACGGGGCAGCCCGTTTCCTCACCGACGGTCGGAGCATGTTGCTCGGGGTGGATCCGGATGAACACCGAACCGAGGCCACGGAGTGCATTCCCCCCAACTCCACTGTGCTGCTCTACACGGACGGACTTGTCGAGCGCCGCACAGAAGAGCTGGGCCGCGGTCTCGCCCGCCTCCGACAGCATGCCGCCTCCCTGGCCCGAGAGCCTCTGGAAAAGTTCTGCGACGAACTTCTGAGCGGTCTGGCGGACGAAGGGACGGACGACGTCGCCATGATCGCGGTCAGAACCCCCCCGGCTCACGCAGGGCCGGCCATGGCCACAGCTTGAGTTTCGTGCTCAGTCGGCCTGCGGCACGCCGAGCGCCGGCACTGGACATGTTGCCGTGAGTGAGTCACGGGTGAGCAGGAGGATTTCACGGCGGCGTGGGGGTGCGGAGGCTCTGCCGCCCTGGCCGCTCTGGGTGCGGCCGTGGTCTGGGTACTGGCTGTGTCGGGCTGGTTCGTGTACCCGGATCGTCCACAGCGTCTCGCGTCGGTGGCCGCGGCTCTGCGCGAGCTCGCGGACCTGGTGGAGGCAACCGGCGCGGGGGACGGAAGCAGGCTCGTCCGGCACCGGGCGACCGCCGCTGTTATCGGACTCTGGGTCTTCTGCCTCCGACAGCCGCCGAGCGGGGCGGCCGGGGCGGCACGTGCGTCCGTCTGACCGACCTCTCCTGGTCGCTGCTGATCGGTGCCGCCCGCAGGCCGCCGGACGACCCCACCCGCCTGGCGCGGGACCTGCGCCGCCAGGTCCGCCTGCTGGTGAGTCGTCGCCACCGGGTTCCGCGACTCCTGCCCGAGCTGTCGCTCCCGTCCCTGGTCGCCCAGGCCGGCATGGTCTCCGTGGCGGGCCCCGAGCCGGTTCCGGCCGATGCGACGGCCCGGCGCGCCGCCGAACTGCGCGCCGCGGAACTGGTGACGGGGAGGCGCCCCGGCGGCCCCGGCCACGTGTCGGTCCTGCTCGTTCCCGCCCTGCGGATGGTCATCGGCACCGGTCTTGCCGGAGGGGCGGCGCTTCTTCTGGGCCTCGGCCACGGCTACTGGGCGGCGATCTCCGCCGCCGCGGTGCTGCATTCGATCAACGTCCGCACGGCGGCACAGCGCGCCGTTGGTGGTCCACGACCACGCGGCGGTCCGAGCGGAGCGCGCGCTGGCCGCGTGCACGGAGGCGTCCGAGCGTGCCGAGCAGGTGCTGGACGACCGCTCGGAGCCGTCGTACCCGATCGTCCAGACGCACCTGGCGGCAGCTGTGGTGGAGTTGCGGGAGGCCGACGACGCCGCGGCGGGCGAGCTCTGGCCGGCGGAGATCGATCCCACCGAATCGCCGCCGCGGAGCAGCGTGCCTACCTTCTCCTGGAGCGGCTCGTCCGGGCACGGTGATGCCACGCGGAGTGCCGCCCGTGCGCGCTCCCTGATTCAGGCGGCGGGGCTGATGGTGACCTTGACGTGCTTCACGATCGGCTGGTCGCTCTGGGTGCTGTAGTCGCCGAGCGCGACCAGCACGTTCATCTCGGGCATGTAGCCGGCCGCGCAGCTGCGGGGGATGTTGTAGGGAATGGCGAGGTAGCCGCTGAGGGACCGCTGACTGCCGTCCTTCGCGGTGCTCGTGATGTCGACCGGGCCGAGGTCGGCGATACCGCGTTCGCGCATGTCGGCCCGGTTCATGAAGACGAGCGTGCGCAGGTTCTTGATGCCGCGGTAGCGATCGTTGTCGGAGTAGATGGTGGTGTTCCACTGGTCGTGGGACCGCATGGTGCTCAGCGCCAGGGTGCCGGGAGCCGGGACGACGTCGGGCAGTTCGGCGGTGGAGAACTCGGCGCGTCCGGACGGGGTGAGGAAGACCAGTTCGCGGGCGGGCTGCTTGATGCGGAAGCCGAGGGGCAGGCGCACGCGGCGGTTGAAGTCCTCAAAGCCGTCGAGGACCTTGGCCATGGTGTCGCGGATGCGGTCGTAGTCCTCGATGTACCACTCCCAGGGCGTGGCGCTGTCGGGCAGGGCGGCCCGGGCCATGCCGGCGACGATGGCCGGCTCGGACAGCAGGTTCGAGGAGGCGGGGCGCTTCATCCCGATCGAGAGGTGGACCATGCTCATCGAGTCCTCGACGGACGTGCTCTGGATGCCTTTGCGCTGATGGTCCTTCTCGGTACGGCCGAGGCACGGCAGGATGAGGGCCCGGCGGCCGTGGACGACGTGGCTGCGGTTCAGCTTGGTGCTCACCTGGACGGTGAGGTCGCAGTTGCGCAGCGCCGCGAAGGTGTACGGGGTGTCCGGTGCCGCGAGGGCGAAGTTGCCGCCCATGGCGACGAACACCTTCACATCGCCGCCGTGCATCGCCTTGATCGTGTGGACGGTGTCCAGACCGTGCTCGCGGGGCGGCTCGATCTCGCAGGCGTCGGCGAGGCGGTCCAGGAACTCGTCGGTGGGGCGGTGGTCGATGCCGCAGGTGCGGTTGCCCTGGACGTTGCTGTGCCCTCGTACGGGGGAGGGGCCCGCTCCTTCCCGTCCCAGATTGCCGCGGAGCAGAAGCAGGTTGATGATCTCCCGGACGGTGTCGACGCCGTGCTCGTGCTGGGTCAGCCCCAGACACCAGCTGACGATGCTGCGGTCGGCCTCGCCGTACACGCGCGCAGCTTTGAGGACGTCGGCGCGGCTCAGCCCCGACTGGTTCTCGATCTCCTCCCACGACGTGGCCTCGCACAGCGCGCGGTATTCCTCGAAGGCGGCGGTGTGGCGGTCGATGAACTCCCGGTCCAGAGCCTTGGGGTCGGATTCGGACTGCTCCAGGATCGCCTTGGCCATGCCGCGCAGCAGGGCCATGTCGCCGCCGATGCGGGGCTGCAGGTTCAGCGTGCTGGTGCGGGTCGTCTTGAAGAGGGCCATGTCCGTGAAGTCGTGCGGGACGATGGTGCGTGTGGCCGCCGCCTCGACGAGCGGATTGATGTGCACGATCTGGGCGCCGCGGTGGTAGGCCTCGGCGAGGGCGGTGAGCATCCGGGGCGCGTTGGAGGCGGCGTTGACTCCCAGGATGAACAGCGCGTCGGCCGCCTCCCAGTCCTTGAGGTCGACGGTCCCCTTGCTGGTGCCCAGGGACGCCTGGAGGGCGCGGCCGCTGGCCTCGTGGCACATGTTGGAGCAGTCCGGCAGGTTGTTGGTGCCCAGTTCACGGGCCATCAACTGGTAGAGGAACGTGGCCTCGTTGCCGAGCCGGCCGGAGGTGTAGTACGACGCCTGATTGGGGTTTTCGAGGCCGCGCAGGGCACGGCCGACCACCTCGAACGCGTCCTTCCAGCTGATCGGGACGTAGTGGTCCGTATCGGGGTCGTAGACCATCGGTTCGGTCAACCGCCCCTGGTTCTCCAGGTCGTAGTCGCTCCACCCGGCCAGCTCCGTCACCGAGTGCGCGGCGAAGAACTCGCGCCCGACCCGATTGCGGGTCATCTCCCAGGTGACGTGCTTGATCCCGTTCTCGCAGATGTCCAGGTGCAGACCCTTGGTGTCGTCCGGCCACGCGCAGCCCGGACAGTCGAACCCGGTGTTCTCGTGGTTCATCCGCATGATCGCCCGCGGCCCGTCCACCAGCGCACCCTCGCGCACCAGGAAACGGGTCACGCTCTTGGCCGCGCCCCAGCCTGCGGCGGGGTGGTGGTAGGGGTGGACCTCCGGATCCTCCTCGGGGGTGGGCCCCACGCGGGGCTCCAGGGGTTCCTGTTCGTCAGTGTTGGCGCTCAAGACTCTCAACCCTTCCACCATGCGGGCATGAGGGGATAAAACGGCACTTTCGGGCAGGCTATGCCCGCTGGTACCCGCTCGCCATTTGACTTTCGGGGGACTGGGCGGTGCCGGATATTCCGCGGAGTGTGCCGCCGCGCTGCACCCCGGTTCACGCGCGGCTACTCTGACGCTGTTCCCCTCTATTACTTTTGCGGCTTATTGTCCGCCGGGAGTCTCATGGCCGTGTCCCAGCCCGTCGTCACGCCGCCCTCCAGGGCAGCGGCCTTCCTGGTGGCCACCATGGCCCCCGGTGGTGAGGCCACCGTGTGCGAGGGGCTCCAGGATCCGGCGGGTCCGACCCGCTCCGTGGCGTTCCGTTCGACCCCGCCGGCCCGGGGCTCGCCGCCGTCGACACCGGACACCTCTCCGACATCACTCCGCCCGCTCCCGGAGTCACGGCGCGGCTGCGCGACGCGAAACCGATCGTCGCACTGCGGGTGCCGTTCACCGTCGACAGGGCCGCCGTCGACGATGCCGAGCGGCTCGAAGGACTCCGACTGGCAACCCGTGAAGGAGGCGGCGCGCACCATGGCGTTTGTCGAAGACCGGACGAACTTCGACGGGTACGGGGCGGCGGGTGTCGACGGACTGCGCGCACGGTCGTCGAACCCGGTGCTGAGTCTGCCCGCCGAGCCGCGCGACTGTCCCGACGTGGTCAGCCGGGCCCTGACATCGCTGCGGCTGGCCGGCATCGACGGCCCGTACACGCTCCTGCTCGGCGCCGACGAGTACCGTGTGGTCAGCGGGACCTCCGACCACGCCTGCCCGATCGCGGCTCACCTGGAGCGGATGCTGGACGGCGCCCCGGTCTGAGCGCCGCCCCTCAGCGGTGCCTTCGTCCTGTCCACCCGCGGCGGCGACTTCGAACTGCGCCTCGGCCAGGACGTGGCGATCGGCTGCACCGGGCACGACGTGAGCGGTATCGAGCTGTACGTCCACGAGACGCTGACGTGCCTGACGTACACGGACGAGGCCGTCGTCGTACTGGAAGCCTGAGACCCTTCACCGAGCTGCCGAGGCATCACTCTCGAGGCCCCATGAACCACTGGCTGATGCTTTCCGCCGTTCCCCGACTCGCGGGCGCGGCGGTCGTCGGAGCGGTCATCGGCGCGGTCGTCGGCGTCCTGACCCACCCACCCCTCGGAATCCTCTCCGGGATCGCCGCGGCGGAAACGTTCTTCGTCGTGACAGGGTGGATCGCCTTGTGGCCCATGGACGCCGCCACCACCCATCGCAACGTCCGGCGCGAGGAGTTCCGGCCCGTCGTCGAGGAACTCGCCGTCGTCGCGGCCGCCGTGTGCGGACTGGTCAGCATCGTGGCGCTGCTCCTGGTCGGCGACTCGGGCCTGAGCCACGCCGCGGCCGCGACGGCGCTCTGCGGCGTGTTCATGGCTTGGGCGGCACTCCACCTGATGTACGCCGCCCGCTACGCGTACATCTACTACCTGCCACCCGAGGGCGGGATCGACTTCAACACCGAAGACCTGCCGCGGTACAGCGACTTCCTCTACTTCAGCTACAACCTCGGCATGACCTATCAGGTCTCCGACACCGACGTCTCCAGTTCCACGATCCGCGCGGTCGCCCTCCGGCACTGCCTGCTCTCCTATGTCTTCGGCGCCGGCATCCTGGCCACCACCATCAACCTCGTCGCCGGAATCGTCACGGGCTGACACGAGGGCGGTCCGTGACCGCATAAGACCGACCGGCAATTGGGGGGCGGCGTCACGGGGCTGTGGCACGCACCTCGCGGCGTTGTCGTCCATCGCTATGGCTCCGCCATGGCTCAATCCTCCGCTTTGCGATGCACGCACCCCAGCCCCGCTCCTTCACCCACCCCCCAATTGCCGGTCGGTCTAACTTCGCCGGGTTGGTGGCTCCGTCTCGATATGCTGCACAGCATGATCAACTCATACGCGAATTTTGACGATGCCGGGGTTGCGATAGCTGGGGCACGTGCCGGCGCGGATGTGGTGCGCAACATGTACGGACAGCGGCTCACCCGCATCGACAAGGGTGCTGGGGACTTCGCCACCGCCGCCGATGTGGAGGCTGAGAAGACGATCCTCGGCGTCATCCGTGCCGCTCGGCCCGACGATGCGGTGCTCGGCGAGGAAGGCGGGCAGCACGGTGCGGCCGACGCCGTGCGCCAGTGGTTGGTGGATCCCTTGTGCGGCACGCTGAACTACGCCGTGGGCAACATGCTGGTGGCCGTCAACGTGGCGCTGCGCAACGGGGCGGCCGCGGTGGCCGACCCGTTCAGCGGCGAGGTCTTCTTCACCGACGGTGAGACCGCGTGGGTTCGGCACGACGGGGCCGACGCGCAGCTGGCGCCCACGCCTGCTACCCGGCTGGTGGACGTCAACCTGGATCCGCCGTTCCCGAGCGCGCCCGGCTTCCGGGCCGTGGACCTGCTGGCCCACCCCGAGTTCGTCGAGCGGTTCCAGCCGCGTGTCGTGTCCACGACGCTGGCGTTGGCCTGGGTCGCGGCCGGCAAGCGCGCCGCATACGTCACTGACGGCGGTGACCTGTCTGGGGGCGTGCATTTCGCCGCTGGCATCGCTGTGTGCCGGGCCGCCGGCTGTGTGGTCACCGGGATCGACGGCGCCCCGATCGGGCCGGCAGGCCGCGGACTTGTGGTGGCCGCGGACGCTGAGACTCACGGGCTGCTGATGTCGATGATGCGCAGCCGCGGCTAGGGCCTGTGCGGAGTCCGGATCATGCACGGGCCGGCAGGCTGCGGAGCCAGATGATGGATCCGCGTAGGTGGAGGCCGACGGTGTAGCTCTCGGGCTTCCTGTCGTAGCGGGTGGCCGGCCCTCGCCACTCCTTGAACTTGTTGATTGTTCGCTCGACGGTGTTGCGGTCCTTGTAGAGCGTGGCGTCGTGGCTGACCGGGCGGTCGCCCGAGCTGCCCTTCTTCTTTCGGTTGGCGCTCTGGTCGGCTTTCTCCGGGATAACCGCTTTGATGTTGCGTCTGCGCAGGTAGGCGCGGTTGGTGCGGGATGAGTACGCCTTTCTCTCCGGCGGCCGCGTCCGGCCTGGTCCGAGGACGGCCGACGCGCCCGCGGACCTTGATCTTCTCCAGAACCGGGATGAAACGCGGGCTGTCAGCGGCCTGGCCGGGCGTGAGAGTGATGGACAACGGACGGCATCGATGGTCAGCGGCGAGGTGCACCTTACTGGTCAGCCCGCCCCGGGAGCGGCCCAGTTCGGCAGCCTTCAGCCGGGCCCTGCGAGGGCGGCGCAGGGCCCGCCGCCGTCCCCGCTCGGCGTCCGTCGCGCCCTCGGATCCCTCACCTACGGCGCCGTTTTTGCCCCTTGTCTGGAGCCCCTTTTCCTCTGCCACGGCCTTCTCCAGCTCACCGAGGAGCTCCGCGTCGACCACCATCCCGGCCGCATGGTGGTGTGCGCGGGCAACGATGGAGTCCACGCTGACCAGGTCGAGGTCGACGTCACCACGGGCCGCCGCCTCGGCGATCATCGCGTCCATGAGGCCCTGGAAGGGCCGGACAGCTGGGCGTTGTGGCCAAGGACGAACACGCCGACGGCCCCAGTCGACGTGACCGTTGTCCCAGGCTTCGTCACCAAGGGAGAACTGATCTCTGTATTCGGCGTGTTGGCGGTATGCCAACGCCCCCGCCCAGGCTGCCAGTTCACGGCCCTTTGCACACGCTTTAGAGCCACCCGCACCGCTCCGATAGCATGTTCGAAATCACGACGAGCGCCATCGCCGGCCCCTCACCGGAAAACCATGCCATCCGGCGCGAAAATTGACCTATTCGACTAACATCTAACAAATCGGCCAAACACTTGATACCTATAGCATCGCGGATTTTTTCACGAAGAAACTACAGAATTACGTTCGCCGCGTGGCGTCAACGAAGGGCGCTGCTGTGGGCCACGGCGGTGGTGGCCCTCGGATTCCTCATCGCGTTGGAGATCGCCGCGCGTCGCTACGGCCTACCGGGACCGATCACCACCCAGGTGCAAGAGGTGGTATTCGCCCCCAAATCGGGTTTCCTGTTGTACGCCAGTATGGCGTTGATGATGGTGGTGCTCACCTGGCGGCAACGGTTCATCGCGGCTGGTGCCGCGATCGGCGTCGACGTCACCTTCTTCCTGGTGAGGTGGGCGGCCGACGCCAAAGTGACCGACGGCCACCCCTTCGGCAACGGCGCGTTGTGGGTGATTTTGGGCTATGCGGTCATCGCTATCACGCGCCGCACAGGCCGGGAACGTGTCCTGCTGCTGAAGGGTGTCGGGCTGGGCCTGCTGCTGGTGGCCGGCCGCAAGACTGGCGATACCTGGCTACTCATCACGTCGAAGACCCGCCCGGCGGTGCTCGACCAGTACGTGGCAACCGCCGATCACGCGCTGGGCAACCCGTCGTGGCTGGTAGGCCGGATCGTCGCGGCCACCGGCACGATCGGCGCCCATTTTCTCGACTCCGTCTACGCTCAGCTTCCGGTGGCCGCGGTCGTCGTCGCGCTGTACCAGCTACGTAGCGTGGCGGTCGAGCGTCGCTTCCCGGGCCATCATCTGGTGCGCACCTTTCTGGTCATCGGCCTCCTCGGGCCGGGCATCTACATGATCTTCCCGGTGGTCGGGCCGATCTTCGCCTACGGCGCCGACGGCGGGCACTGGGCGGTGGCCAACCTGTGGCCGGACACGCCGCCGCCGATCAATACCCCGCACCACATGCCATTCGACGAGATCACCCCACGCAACTGCATGCCCAGCCTGCACACAGCGTGGGCTACCGCGATCTTCATCCATTCCCGCAAGGGCCCACGGATTCTGCAATTCGCAGGCGCGTTCTGGCTGATTGCCACGCTCGGCGCAACGCTGGGCTTCGGCTACCACTACGGCGCGGATATCGTTGCCGGCGTGGTGTTTACGTTGACGATCGAGGCGGCGCTGCGCTCGCTCGAACGTGGCTGGGACCGGTCAGGAATCCAGCTGGTCACCTACGGTGCAACGGTCTTCGCTGCACTCTTGGTGTCATATCGCTATCTGCCGATGGAGATGGCCAAACATCCGTGGGTGTTTGGACCACTTCTCATTCTGGCGATGACCTCAGTGGTCCACGGCTACGCACGGACCACCAAACTGTGGGAACCGAAGGCCGCACCAGCGCGTCAACCGGAACCGCAACTCGAACCGGTTTGAGCCTCGATCCACCGTGTGGCGGGCGGGCTGTGGACGGTGGAATGAGAAGAGGTGCCTGCTGACCTGGGATGATGGGAGTTCTCTACGCTTCCATCAGGCCCAGGCAGCAAGGCACCTCGTAAGTGAAATCCTCCCACAGCCCGGCGGCGGTGTTCGCGGCGTTCGATGACCCGAATCTGATTGCGCACGCCGGGCTGGTCCCGGCGATCCGGCTGGCCGAGCGATGCGACCTGCCGCGATTGGTGGCCGAGAAGGTGAAGCTGACCGGCGCGGGCAATGGTGCGGGCACGGCTGCCGATCAGGATTCACACGGTGGATCCAGGCTGAAAGAGAACCGACTCGTGCCCGGGCCGCGTCGCGGGCTCGATCTCACGGACGACCGGCTGCCGGTCCTCGGTGACACCGATCTGCACCTTGTCGCCGGTCACCAGCGTCAGCGGCAGGTTCGCCCGAGTTGTCCGGCCTTTCCGAGGATGCTGTTGATTTCGGCAATACGGAGGACCGGCAAGGTATTTGATTGCCGGTATAAGGGGGTGCGCCCCTGGCACAAGGACGTACCCTGTGCCAGGGGCGCGGTCAGGAAAGGGCTGCCGTGAGGGTCAGCGAACGGCGTAGGCCTTGATCAGGGTCTGCTCGATCTTGCTGCCGTTGGTGTCCTGTGCCTTGACGCGCAGGGACACGTAGCCCTTGGCCGGGTTGCGGACGGACACCTTGTAGTGGCCGTCGCTCTTGGTCTTCACCGTCGTGGGGCTCCAGGTGGCACCGTCGTCGGTGGACATCTCCACCTCGACCCCGTCGATGTCCGGGGTGGTGACACCGGTCTGGAGCGCGAACGCCAGGTCGAAGTCGTAGGTGTTGCCACCCTTGGCGGTGTTCTCCGCATCCAGGTCGAAGCCGTACTTCGGCCAGAGCAGCGCCAGTTTCTCCTCCCCGCTCGCCGGCCGGGCGGACCTGAACGTCCACGCGGTGCTGGTCTCGGTGGACAGCGGGAACCACGCCGGGTGCGACGTGTCCATGGTGATCCGGTAGGTCGCCGGGTCAGGGCTGACCGGCAGCATCATCATCGCGCGCGTCGTCTCGGTGAGGAGCTTCTCGTCCTGGTACACCCGCACCATCGCCTTGTCGGACGCCGCGCCGAACCAGCCGAAGTGCTCCGGTTCGCTGTCACCCATCTCCGGCACGACGAGGGTCATGTCGTCGCCCTCGCGGACCGCGCGGGTGTTCGCCGGTCCGGCCGGGCCGTTCGCCGCGCCCAGCCAGGTCTCCTCGCGCTGCTCGCCCGGGCTGTAGGTGCGGAGTACGTCATTCAGGGAGCGGCCGATGTTGGTGAGGTCCGGGAAGACCGCGTGGGACCATCGCATGTCCTTCAGCGTCGGCCACTTGCTGCCGGTGGAGGACCACTCCTCCCGGTCGAGCGGCCCATCGATGAATTCCACCACCTGGATGATGAGGCGCTCCCTCGGGCGGACCACCGAGCCGGCCTCGCCGAGTTTGGTGCCCTTGGTGCTGCGGTAGTGGGTCTTCACCACGGCCGAGTTCTCCGCGGTGACCGCGTCGACGGGGTCGGCAGGGATGCCACCGGGGATCATCAGCGCGATGTTGTACACGTAGGGGCTGTTGGCGATGCCGTGCAGGTTGATCTGCGTGGGACCG
Source organism: Streptomyces sp. NPDC005151 (assembly GCF_053599875.1). NCBI lineage: Bacteria > Bacillati > Actinomycetota > Actinomycetes > Kitasatosporales > Streptomycetaceae > Streptomyces > Streptomyces sp. NPDC005151. The sequence continues at coordinate 15,320 of NZ_JBSFYR010000082.1, forward strand.
CCGGCCATCCGGTCGAAGAGCACCGCGCCTTCGTCCTGGGTGAGGGTCCAGGCCGGGATGGCGGTGCGGGCGGCGAGCGGCAGACCGGCGTAGAAGGAGCCCGGCTGGTCGCCGACGATGATCACTGCCTTCGCGCCGGCATCGGCCAGGGCGGCGATCTGGTCGGCAGTCTTCCGGGTGGCATCGTTGGTGACGACCGCGAGCTTGCCGGTGAGGTCCTTGCCGGTCAGGTCCTCGGGCCGTCCCTTGCCGGCGTTGACCGCCCGGAGCGTGCTGGGGCCGTCCAGCCGGGCCGCATTGAACACCGGCTCAAGCGGGAGCGCGCCGCCCTGTCCGGCGATGGACGCCCGGATCGCCGGGGCGTACCTGCGCTGCTGGAAGTCGAACTCGAATGTGCCGAGCTTCACCGGCTCGGTGGGCACCACGTAGGCGTGGTCCCAGATCGGGCTCACCATGAACTTCATGAAGTCGACCCCGTAATTGCCGGGGAGTTGCTGACGGTACCCGAGCTTGTAGCCGTTCGGCTCCGACGCCTTGGGCGTCGCGACCTTGACCTCCTTGCCCAGCTGGGCATCGAGCGTGATGGTCTTGTCCGCCTTCAGTTCCACCGTGGGGTCGCCGGCGAGGGTACTGTTCAGGATCTCGACTCCGGCCTTGTCCCGCGTGGGGACGACACCCATGACCGAGTAGCGTCCCAACGGCAGTGAGACAGTCGCCGTTCCGCCCCGGAGGTAGGGCTGGATGACCTCGTCCTGGTCCAGGTCGAACACGACCACGTCGGCGCTCTGCGCCGGGTTTCCGTTCCGGTCGATCGCGTTGACGGTGAGGTCGACGGTGGGCACCCCCTTCGTCGCGCCGACGGTGGTGTGGATCGCGGTGCCGTCGGCCGCGGTGGCGGTGATGACACCGGTGTAGTCACCCAGGACGCAGAGTTCGGGGTGGTAGGTCACCGTCACGCTCGCGGTGGAGTTCGCCGGGACCGTCACGCTGTTGGCACTGAGCGTGAACGTGCCGTCCGGTGCGGGCCCGGTCTCCCCGGAGCCGGCCAGGCGGAGCGACAGCGTGGTGTCCGCTGCGGAGGTGTTGACGTAACTGATCGTCTTGGTGACCGGAGCGCTCTCGGCCGTCGACTTGCCCATGCTGACGACGGCGGGGCTGGAGTAGACCGTGGCGTCGATCGCCTTGGGCACGTCGACCCGTCCGCCGCCCTGCTGGTAGGCGGTGTACGAGCCCTGCTTGGCGGTGCTGACCAGCACCTGCTTGAGTCGGTCGGCGGTCCAGTCCGGGTGGCGCTGGGCGAGGATCGCTGCTGCGCCGGCCATGTGCGGGGTGGCCATCGAGGTGCCGTTGGCCGAGGTGTAGTTGGCGTCGACCGGGCGACCCATCGAGGTGCCGGCGGCGCGCGCGGCGACGATTCCCACGCCCGGTGCGGTGATCTCCGGCTTGACCGCGAAGTCGCCCTTGCGCGGGCCGCGGCTGGAGAAGCCCGCGAGCAGCTCCGACTTGGACACCGCGCCGACGGTCAGCGCGGCGTCGGCGGCACCCGGCGAACCCACGGTCGACTTGTCCGAGCCCTCGTTGCCGGCCGCGATGACGAACAGCGTGCCGGAGGACTCGGTGAGCTCGTTGACGGCCTCGCTGATCGGGTCGGTGCCGTCACTGGCGACCGGCGAGCCCAGGCTCATGCTGACGACGTCGGCGCCCTGGTCCACCGCCCACTCCATGCCGGCGATGACCCCCGATTCGGGTCCGACTCCGGCACTGTTGAGGACCTTGCCGATGTAAAGGTCGGCGCCCGGCGCCACACCCTTGTACTTGCCGCCCGACGCGACACCCGAGCCGGCAATGGTCGAGGCGACATGCGTGCCGTGACCGTGGTGGTCGACCGCGTCGGGGTCGTCGGTGAAATTCTGCGTCTTTTTCACCTGACCCACCACATCGGGGTGGTTCGGGTCGATACCGGTGTCGAGGACGGCCACCTTGGTGCCGGTGCCGTCGTAGCCGGCCGCCCACGCGGTCGGCGCACCGATCTGCCGCACACTCTGGTCCAGCGTCACGTTCACCGGCCGGTCGAGCCAGAGCTTCTTGATGCCATCGGCAAGCTTCGGTGCCTTCGTCGCGGCGGCACTGTCGTCGTCGACCGCCTCCCAGAACGTCGCCGCCCTCTTCTTGCTCGCGCGCAGCGCCACCGCGTTCGCGCTGGGCAGCTCGTCGGCCTTCACCGAACCGGCCGGCGCGTCCTGCTTGAGCGCCTTGCCCGCCTTGCCCCCGTAGGTCGCGATCAGCGGTACGGCAGGGCGGTGCGCATCGTCGTAGCCGTACTCGACCAGCTTGGTGACGTTGAACAGCTCGCGGTCGAGCTCGTTCGCGGCGAGGTAAGGCTGAGCCTTGTCAGGGATGACATAGACCCCATCGCCCACCTTCATGGTGGAGAACGCCGCCGGGGTGCCGTCAGGCGTGGGTGCGACCGTCGCAGCCTGGAAGCCGTTGGCGTGGCGCTCCAGCGTCACCACCTCGCCGGTGACGAGGGTGAGCTTGTGTGTGGCGACAACAATGCTGTTCTGCTGCGGCTGTTCGGCCTGGGTCGTCGGCGTCGCTGCAGCGGCCACGGGGAGGACGCCGAGCGTTCCGGCCACACAGGCCGCGGTGAGCACCCCCAGGACCGTCCGCGCTGGACGGCGTGTCAGCCGGTAGGCTATGGGGATGGTTGAGCGGGCTGGGAATCCGGTCGACCCAGCCGGTCGTGACTGTCTCATCAAGGCGTTGACCTTCTCTGAGGGGGAATGAAGGCGCGCGAAAGCCACGCGGTTGCGGGAATTCGGCGCCGCGTCGGATCACTGCATTGGATGCGGTGTGTGGTTGTGCTGCACTTTCAGGTGTGAGCGGTGCAGCAGTACCAGGACGGCGGGCCGCGTGCCGTGTTGCGGCGTCGGCCATGGGCCGCCCCGGTGTCAGCTCGGTGGTGCGGCAGGGGAACCTCGCTGCGTTGTGGGGTCCGGAAACTCGGGCCGGCCGGAGGGGTTGGGCGGGTCTGCAGGATTCGGTCGTGCGGTCGGCGAGGTGGGGCCGGGCAGGGGTTCGGGGATCAGGCCGTGGGCCAGTGCCGCCGTCACGGCGCCGGTGCGGCTGTCCACCCCGAGCTTGGCGAAGACACGGACCAGGTGGGTCTTCACCGTTGCCTCGCTGATGAACAGCGCGCGTGACACCTGCCGGTTCGACAGTCCCTTCGCGAGCAGAACGAGAATCTCTGTCTCGCGTGGGGTCAGTGTGGACTGCGGTGCCCGCATGCGGCCGAGTAGCCGAGTGGCGACGGGCGGAGCCAACACGGTCTCGCCGGCCGCGACGGCGTGCACTGCGGAGATCAGCTCCTCGACCGGCGCATCCTTGAGCAGGTAACCGGTCGCACCCGCCTCGACGGCGGCAAGGATCTCGGCGTCGGTTCTGTAGGTGGTGAGGACCAGTACCCGGGGCGGGGCCGGCAGGGCCCTGATCCGGCGGGTGGCCTCGACACCGTCCATGCGCTCGCCGCCGCCTCGCCCGCTGCCGGCCGCATCGGTGGCGACGCCTGACACCTTGTCGGTATCGCCGCCCATGCGCAGGTCCATGAGGACCACGTCGACCTCCGTCGACCCGGCGACCATTCGCAGCGCCTCGGCGCCGTCCCCCGCCTCACCGGCCACCACGACCTCGGGCACGTCATCGAGCAGCGCGCGCAGGCCACGGCGCACGACCGGGTGGTCGTCGACGATCAGCACGCGCACCTGCGCCACGGAAGCGGTGTGCGGCGCGGTCATGACGTCACCCCATTCGGAATCGGCAGACTGGCGGCGACCGCCGTTCCGTCGCCGATCGCGGACTCGACGGTGAGCGCACCGCCCAGCTCCTCTATCCGCTGGCGCATCCCGAAGAGCCCGAAGCCGCCACGGGAGTCCTGCAGGGGCAGCTCCGGATCGAAGCCCTTGCCGTCGTCGAAGACATCGAGCGTCACCCGGTCGTCCAGGTAGCACAGGCTCACCACGCACCTCTCGGCGTGCGCGTGCCCGCGCACATTGGCCAGCGCCTCCTGGGTCAGCCGCAGCAGCGCCACATCGCACTCGGCACCCAGTGGGTACGGCTCCCCGTGCAGATGGAACGCGGTGCTGAGACCGTCCTCGGCACTCCGGTCGACCAGTCGGCGCAACGCCTCGGGCAGGGGCGTCTCGACCAGGGGCGGCGGGCTCAGTTCGTACAGGAAGCGCCGGCACTCGGCGAGGTTCGCCGTGGCGACCTCGGTGGCCGCGGTGGTCCGCTCCTGCGCCAGGGATGCGTCCGGCGGCAGCGCGGCGTAGGTGGCGCGCAACAGCATGATCACGCTCGAGAGGCCCTGCGCGACCGTGTCGTGTATCTCCCGGGCCAGCCGCTGGCGTTCGGCGAGCCGGCCGGCCTCCCGCTGCGACTCCGCCAGCGCGTCCCGGGTGACGATCAGCTCAGCGATGAGCGCCTGGCGGGCCTGGCTCTCCCGGTACAGCGACTGGTACCCGAGCACCGTCAGCGTGGAGACCAGCGCGCCCAGCAGCGGTCCGGCCACCTGGGGGATCCCCAGCGTGCCGGCCTCCGCTCCCTTGGCGGCGACCACGATGACGGTCCCCAGGGCGACGGCCGGGACCGCCAGCCGCAGCGGCAGGTGCAGGACATACAGCGGGAACAGCGGGAACCCCAGCCAGCCGAACCCCGCACTGAACGCCATGAGGCAGGCCCACACCGCGGTCAGTGCGCCGAGCCAGCGCAGCACACGGCCCAGGTTCCCTCCGGTCGTGCCGACGGACTCGGTGGGTTCCTCGCGACGTCGAGAGCCGGCAGGCCCGGCGAATCCCACCGCGTACGTGGCGGCGAGGAGCACGGACAGGGCGGCCACGATGGACGTGTCATGGTTCGACACAGCCGTTCCCGGACCGATCACGACCACGAGGGCCGCAACGAGCGAGGAGACGAACAAGCCGTTCAGCGCATGCCGTAGCGTCGGCGGCATGGCGTGCGCCGCCCCTCTGGGCTGCCCCATCCTCATCCGCGCCTCACTCCTGGTTCACTTCAGGTGGTCAGCGCAGAGACTAAGCCGTGCACCGGCTCGGGGTCGCGTCCATCGTTCGGTTGACCTGGAAGGGTGCTTGATCCTTGATCGCCCTTGAATGCAATGGTTTTCGAGGCGGATGGCGGCTGCATAGAAGTGGCCTGCCGGGGCTGATGTGCTAGATGGGGGAGAGCGATTCGAACACTGCGCCCGTCTTGCCTCGCCTTCCTCCTGTTTCATCACAGGACGCCTCGATCCTCCGCAACTGCCACCGACGGGACGTCAACCATGGGGACCGCCACTGCCCCGACCCCCATCCGGTCGGCGATCTCCGCATGGGTCAGGCCCGTCGCCATCAGCCGCAGGACCTCCGCCTCGCGTTCGGTGAGGCGGGCCGCTGCCGGGGCGACCTCGCTGCTGGCGGTCGGCGAGTGGATCGCCGACGCTCCGGCGCATGTGCTGGAACAAGTCGGCGCCCGTCCCGATCCGCTGCTGCCCAGGCGGGTCCTGCCCGCCGCGACAACGGTCCGCCGGCTGCTGGCCCGCATCGACGGCGATGCGCTGGACCGAGCGGTCGGGAGCCGGCTTGCGGACCGCCGGCCGGCGGCGACCGGGGACGCCGATCTGCGCGGCCTGGCCGTTGACGGCAAGAGCCTGCGCGGTGCGGCCAAGGCGGAGGGCCGGAAGATCCATCTGCTCGCCGCGCTGGAGCACACCACCGGCCTGGTCCTATCCTGGCTGGACGTCGGCGAGAAGACGAACGAGATCACCTGCTTCCAGCCACTGCTGGACACCGTGGCCGAGCTGGCCCAAGTCGTGGTCACCAGCGACGCGATGCACACCCAGCGCGAACACGCCGACTACCTCCTCGGCCGCGGCGCCCACTACATCGCGATCGTCAAGGGAAACCAGGAGAAGCTGCGCAGGCAGCTCAAGTCCCTTCCGTGGAAGGACATCCCGCTTCAGGGCCGTACCACCGGTGCCGGCCACGGCCGCTCGGATTGGAAGACTTGGGTGTCGCCCGTGCTCGGCGGATCGCCTCCGACCTCGTTGTACACCACCCCTGCGAGCAGATAGGCGGGCAGGTCGTGCTTCTTCGCTGCATTCCACCGCCTGAAATCCGCGCTTCGCCTCAGGCCCGCTGGAAGGATTCCGGTCATGACTGACAGCGCCCCGGGCCAGCAGGCCCGCGAATTGCTCACCAAGGCATCCCAGCACCCGATCGCCAGCCCCCAGCGCGACGCCCTGGTGGCCGAAGCCGCCGTGTGGGCACGGCTGGAGCACGCAGCCAGAGTGGACAAGTACACGGCCGCAGCAGTCGATATCGAGTCCGCACTGGCCTCCCTCGCCGCGCCTGTGCAGAAACTCGGCAGTGAGGTCGGTGACCTGACCGAACGCATCAAGCTCGGCCAGAAGTGAGCGCCCGCGCCTCCGGCCGCGGGGCAGCCCTCCGCACTCTGCCCAGAAGCAGAAGGCTCTCGTCACGGCGGACCGGCGCGCCAAGCTGACGGTGACCGTCTCGCACCTGCCCGGCACGGCAGCCGCCATCGGGAAGCTTTCCCTCGCCATCTCGTATGACGACGGGGTGACCTGGCGGCGGCCCGGGCTGGACCGGGACGGCGACGCATGGCGGACGGCCCTGAAGGCGTCGAAGTCCGCGGGCTTCGTCACGCTCCGGGGCACCGCCCGGGGCACCGCCAGGGACAGCGCCGACAACAGCGTCTCCCGGACGATCACCCGGGCCTTCGGCCTGCGCTGACGTCATCGGCGGAGTACCTACCGGGTGGGGTCGCAGCCGGCGGCGTTCCGCCCGTTACTCGCGCCAGGCCGGCGTTCGCTTGCTCAGTTCGGGTCGGCCGACGTGAAGGTGACGGGCAGCCGCTCGGGGCCGCGCAGCCCGCCCGGCCGCCACTGCAGCTCGCCGGGCGGCACGGCCAGGGTGAGGTGGGGAAGGCGGCGCAGGGCGGTGCCGATGGCGATCTGGCCCTCGAGCCGGGCCAGCGGCGCCCCCAGGCAGTAGTGGATGCCGTGCCCGAACGCGAGGTGAGTGTTGTCCTGTCGGGTGATGTCCAGGTGATCTGGGTCGGAGAACCGTGCCGGGTCGCGGTCGGCGATGGCGGAGGCGACCAGCACGGTTGCGCCGCGTGGGACGGCCACGCCCGCGATGGAGACGTCCTCGCGCGCGAACCGGGCGATCCCGGGGCTGACCGGTCCGTCGTAGCGGAGGAACTCCTCGATCGCGCCAGGAAGAAGCGCCGGATCTTCCCGCAGCATCCGAAGCTGGTCGGGGTGGGCGAGCAGCGCGGCGATGCCGCTGCCGATCAGGTTGACCGTGGTGATGTATCCGGCCGCCAGCAGCAGGAAGGCCATGGCGATCAGCTCGTCCTCGTCCAGCCGGTGCTCCTTGTCCCGGGTGGTGATCAGTGCACTGAGCAGGTCGTCCTCGGGCCGGGCCCGTTTGGCCTCCAGGAGCCTGGTCAGGTACGAGTGCATCTGCCGCCACGCCGCGTCCATCTGGGCCGGATCCGGCGGCTCCGCCCCCTGGAGGATCATGTCGTCGGTCCACCGTTGGAAGTCGTGCCGGTCGGCCACGGGCACCCCGAGCAATTCGCTGATCACCGTGACCGGAAGCGGCAGCGCGAAGTCCTCGACGAGGTCGGCGCGGCCGACCAGCACGATCGCGTCGAGCAGTCGGTCGGCGATGGCCTGGACGCGAGGCCGCAGCTCGGCCATCCTGCGCGCTGTGAACGCTTTGGAGACCAGGCGGCGCAGGCGGGTGTGGTCGGGCGGGTCGGAGCGGAGCATGTTGCGCAGCATGGACTCGCGTTCCGTAGCGGGCAGCCGCTGAATGAGCCGTGGATCCGACGCGTCACGGACGTCGCTGCTCAACCGGGGGTCGGACAGGGCCACGATGCCGTCTTCGTAGCGCGTGACGAGCCAGGCTTCCAGGCCGCCGGCGATGACGGCGCGCCGTACCGGGCCGTCCTCGCGCAGCCGTCGGTAGAGCGGGAAGGGGTCTGCCACGAAGGCCGGGTCGGCGTAGGGCAGAAGGACCGGCTGCTGGCTCATCATGCCTCCCAGAAGGATCCGCGAATCTTCGCGGCAGGTTTGCAGATTTTGATGGTATATGTCCCATCGTGACGGACGCCGGGATTTCACCGAGGGCAGGGGCTGCGATGGAACGGACCACGTGCTGTGTTGTGGGCGGCGGCCCCGCCGGAATGGTCCTCGGCCTGCTGCTGGCCCGGGCCGGAGTGGCGGTCACGGTCCTGGAGAAGCACGGCGACTTCCTGCGCGACTTCCGCGGCGACACGGTGCATCCGTCCACCCTGGCGCTGCTGGACGACCTCGGCCTGGCGGAGCGGTTTGCCCGTCTGCCGCAGCGGCGGGTGACGACGGTGCAGTTGCCGATCGGCCCTGACCGTTCGCTGGTCACCGTCGGAGACATCGGCGCGCTGCGGGGCCCGTACAACTACGTGGCGATGGTGCCGCAGTGGGACCTGCTCGACCTCCTCGCGGACGAGGCCGGTCGAGAGCCGTCGTTCTCCGTGCGGATGAGCACCGAGGCGACTTCCTTCCTGATGGAGCGCGGACGGGTCATGGGGGTGCGGTACCGCACGCCCGACGGCCGCACCGGTGAACTGCGGGCCACCCTCACGGTGGCCTGCGACGGCCGGGGCTCGCTGGCCCGGTCTCGGCCCGAACTGGCCCTGCGGAGATTCGCCTGCCCCATGGACGCCTGGTGGTTCCGGCTGCCGCGGCGGGAGGGCGATCCGCACGGGCTCGTGGGAGGCGTCGGCGACCGGTTCCTCACCGCCATGATCGACCGCGGGGACTACTGGCAGTGCGCGGCGCTGATCCCCAAGGGGACCGATGCCGAGCGCCGTGCCGCCGGTCTTGAGCGGTTCATGGCCGACTTCTCGGCCGCCGTCCCCTGGCTCGCGGACCGGGTGCACGCGCTGCGGTCGTGGGACGAGGTGAAGATGCTCGACGTACGGCTCGACCGCCTCCGGCGCTGGCACCGCCCGGGACTGCTGTGCATCGGTGACGCGGCGCACGCGATGTCGCCGGTCTTCGGTATCGGCATCAACCTTGCTGTCGAAGACGCCGTCGCCACCGCCCGGTATCTCGTCGAGCCGCTGCGCAGGGGTGCGGTCGGCCTGGGGGACGTACGCGCCGTACAGCGCCGCCGGTGGCCGACCACAGCCGCGACGCAGGCGCTGCAGCGATTCGCCCATGCGCGGGTCATCGCACCCGTACTGGCGGGACGCCCGCCCTTCGGTAGCCCCAAGCGGTCACAGCGGATGACCGAACTGTTCACCACTTCGCGGTGGCTCAAGCGAGTGCCGGCGTACTTCATCGCCTACGGTGCGGTACGCGAACGTCCGCCCACCGCGTCCATGCGGTGATACCCGGCTCCCGGCCCTCGCCCGCCACCCGGCCACCGAAGCGGGTCCGGACGACACCGGCGAGGGCGCGATCGCCCGTGTCCCGGGAGCGCCGCCGGCCCTGGTCGGCCCGAATGCCTCATGCTGCGGCGCGCCGCAGCATGAGGCAGCGGCGCAGTCCTGCCGAGTACCGGGGGAGGGCGCCTGGGCGGTCAGTCGGTCTGCGGGGTCAGGAGTGGTCCGGAACGGGCGGGGTGCTGGGGTTCGGTACCTGGGCGCGGGAATCCGGTGCGTACTGGGCGGCCTGGGTGTGGAACATGGCTGCGTACCGTCCGTCTGCGGCGATCAGTTCATCGTGGGTGCCGTGCTCGCTCAGGCGTCCCTGGGTGAGGACGTAGATGGTGTCGGCGTGGCGGACACCGGACATGCGGTGGGTGACCAGGACCACGGCCCGGTGTGGCCCGGCGAGTTGGCGGATGCGGGTGAAGGCGGCGATCTCTGCTTCGGGGTCGAGCGCGGAGGTGGGTTCGTCGACGATCAGGACGCTGTCCGCCGGGCACGTGGAGCTGCGCCAGTGTGTACGGGCCAGTCCGATTTTCTGCCACTCGCCTCCGGAGAGTTCCGAGGCGCCGCGGAACATCCGGGCCAGCAGGCTCCGCAGACCATGGGGCAGTTTCGCGATGACCGGGGAGGCGCCGGCGTAGTCGACAGAGGGCTCCAGTTCCTCGTGCTCGGCATCCTGGTCGGGGCGGCCGATGCGGATATTCAGGGCGGCTGTCACCGGCCAGCGCTGGAAATCCTGGGTCAGCAGTGCGACGCGGTCGAACACCTGGGAGCGGTCCAGGCCGGTCAGTTCGGATTCGCCCCAGTGCACCGTGCCGCTCTGCGGCAGCAGCAGGCCCGCCAGGACCTTCATCAGGGTGCTCTTGCCCGATCCGTTTTCGCCCACCACTGCGGTCACCGATCCCATGGGGAGAGTGATCGAGACCCCGTCCAGTGCCGGAGCGTCGCGGTCCGGGTAGCGGTAGGTGACCTTGTCGAGGACGACCTGTTCGACTTGGTGCGGCACGTGTTCCCCGCCTGATGGGATGGCTCGTCCTGCGGCCTCGGCCAGGAACCGGTCGTGGTCCCGGACGTAAAGACTCTCTTCGTGCAACTGGTTGACGTTCATGACCAGCGCGCCGAGGCTCGCGGAGCCGGAGCGTACGGCGATCACGGCGGTGCCGGCCACAGCAAGGCTCATGTGCCCGGCCATGATCAGCCAGAACATCACCCCGTACGTGCCGGCCATGGCCAGACCGGACAGGGCAGCGGCCACCAGCTCGGTCAGGGCCTTGCCGTTGGCGAGCCGCTTCTGCTCGGCCTCGGCGTTCTCGGCCATCCCCTTGTACTTGTCCAACAGGAACGGGCCGACCGAGTGGATCCGCACTTCCTGGGCCGCGCTGCGCTCGGTGAGGAGGTTGCCGATGAGGCGGCTGGCGCGCACGTGCTCGACCCAGGTCATCACCGACACATAGCGCTCCTGCGCCACCCGCATGGCTCCCCAGCCGCGCGGTGCCGCGATGAGCAGCAGCATGGGCAGTAGCGCGGGGTGCAGGATGGTCAGGATGCTTGCTGTGGCGATCAGAGAGATCGTGCCGTCAGCGCGGCGACGCAGGCGCCGATCATGCGCCGGGCGGAGGCGGCACCGTACTGCGCGACATCGATCAGGCGCCGGAACTCCGGGTCCTCGATGGCCTCCAGTTCGACTGCGGTGGCTGCTGCCAGGTACTCGGTGGTCGCGATCCGTTCCACCAGGGGCTCCAGGCGCCCGGCCCGTGAAGTGGACCAGCCGGCGAGGCCGGCGTTCACCACCGCGACGGCCGCGCCGGCGATCAACGCGGGAAGGGCACCGTACAGGCGGTCGACGGGCGTGCCGCTGCCGAGCAGGGCATGCATCACGGCGTTGACCGCGAGCAGGCTGACGGCTGCCGCGATGCCCTGGCCGATCTCACTGACCCCGACTGCCAGCAGTGCGGGCCGGTCGGCGGACCAGGCCCGGCGCAGGGTGCTGCCGACCAGACGGGGCATGGCACGAATGGCCGAGAGCATGGTCAAGTCGAGCCGTGCACGCTCATGTTCGGCCCAGCCCATGTCGTAGCGCAGGGGCCCGCCGAACAGCTCCTGCTCGGCTGCGGAGACTGTCGGCTCAACCATCCGCACCCGGCGCAGATACCGCTTCACGATGCGTCTCCCCGGGTGGGAGCAGGCCAGTTCAGGGTCAGGTACGTGGGCCTCTCGGCGAGCACGCGGAAGATTGCCACGGTGCAGGGGTGGCAGTCCTGCGACGGCTTGCCCAAGGCAACCCGGAACAGTCCATCCTGCCTGTCGGGCTCAGCATTGTGAGGTTCGCCGCTCCAGGACTGCGCCACGAATACCGCGGTGATCCGGTCCTCGCCGAGGGGGTCGTCGTCATGCACCAGGCCGCAGAGCTCCTGATGACGCGGGTCGACATCGACCTCGGCCTCCACGCGTGCTTCCCCGCGGGCTGCCTGATCGAGCGACTCACTCTTTTCCAGGTGGTCGCCCACCACCGCGAGTTGTCCCGGCACAGGGTCAGAACCGGCAGCTCTGCGGACGCACAGGACACGTCCGTCCGAGCGGAACAGTAACCGGACAGCATCTGCCATCGAACGGTAACGAACGTTGGTCACGCGAAGGTCCCCCTCTTCAGCCACTCCACCGTGCGCCAGCCTCGCGCGGTCACGGCTTCGCCGCCATACCGCGGCCCGTAGGCCGGAGCGCCGGCTGCATCCGCCGCTGCGAAGCAGACCAGGGTGTATTTCTCCGGCCGGCCCGCCGAGGCCACCCAACGTGCGCGGCGGGCTGTCATGTTCCCCGGGTTCGGCGAGCGCCCTCACCGAGCCGGGCGGCATCGACCTGCTGGTGAACAACGTCGGAGCGGAGGACGACGTCCAGCCGGTCGGCTTCCTTGACACCGACGACACTTACGGCCTCCCCCGCGATAGGGAGTAGGCTCCCGACGCCCTGCGACTTTGCTTGCGGCGTTGTCGTCAGTCACCGACGCTCCGCGTCGACTCCGTCCTCCGCCTTGCCATCGAAGCCGCATGACGCCGCTCGCTGATCCACTCCCTATCGCGGGGGAGGCCGTTAGTGGATCCGCATTTTCGACCTCAGCCTGCGCAACACCGTCCGCGCCGGCCGAGCCGCTCTGCCTGGCCTGATCGAACGCCGCGGCGCGATCGTCAACGTCTCGTTCATCAACTCCCGGCTGCCTTCCGCCGGCCCGGCTGCCTAGGGAGCGGCCAAGGCGGCCCTCGCCGCGTTGGAGAAGTCCTGGCCGAGGAATTCGGGCCCCATGGTGTGTGCGTGAACACTCTTTTTCCCGGAGCGGTCCGCACCTAGAGGAGCGTGGTGAGTCCCGGTTCGGTGGACGATTGCGTCGAGCGTTTCGTCTTGCCTACGCCTCGCAGGAGGCCGAGTGAGAAGAGACCGGCTCCGGCCATGACGACGGCCGCGCCGACTGACGCGATGCCCATTCCGTGGGTGAAGGCGTCACGTGCAGCCGCCAATGCGGCGTCTGCCATGGGGGCGGGGAGCTTGGCCGCTGTCGCGCCGCCCAGGGTTTCGCGTACTGCTTCGGCGTGCGGCATGTCGGATGGCAGGGCGTCGGACATGTCCCGGCTGTAGACCGCGGCTCCGATGGAACCGAGGATGGCCATGCCCAGGGCTCCGCCCAGTTCCTGGCCCGACTCAAGTACGGCCGCGGCCGAGCCCGCGCGCTCCGGTGGGGCCGCGCCCAGGGCGAGTTCGTTGGCGAGGGTCATGGCGGCGACCAGCCCGCCCGCATAGACGGAGGCGCCGACGAGGGTGAACCAAAGGGCCGAGTCAGTACGTACCTGGGTCAGCCAGAGGAAACCGCAGGCGGAGACGAGGAAGCCGCCGCCCATGACGTACGCACGGTCGAACCGCTGTGCGAGTGCCGCCCCGGTCGGGGCCATGACGGCTACGCCCGCGGCCGGCACCAGGCTCCACAGTGCGGCTGTCAACGGGCTCAGGCCGAGCACGGACTGCAGATACTGCGTGAGGAACACGGCCATGCCCACCGTGGCGAACATAGCGAGCAGATTGGCGAGCACCGGGCCGCCGAAGGCGCGCCGGCCCAGGAGGCCGAGGTCGATCATGGGGTGGGCGAGGTGCCTCTGGCGGCGTACAAATGCGAAGCCGAGCACGAGTCCCACGGTGATGCCGAGAGCGGGCAGCGGTTCGTAGCCGTGCCGGGCCCACTCCTTGATGCCGTAGATGACTGGGAGCAAAGCGCCGAGTGAGAGCGCTGCACTCAACGGGTCCAAGCGGCCTCGGACGGCTGGTGTGGACTCTGGTACCAAGAAGGGCACCAGCGCGAGCAGCAGCACCATGGCAGGCAGATTGATCAAGAACACTGAGCCCCACCAGAAGTGTTCCAGCAGCAGACCACTGACTACCGGTCCCAGTGAGATACCGGTGGTCATGACGGCCGTCCAGATGGTCACCGCCTTCCCGCGCTGCTTCTCGTCACGGAAGAGGTTGCGGATCAGGGCGAGGGTCGAGGGCATCAGGGCGGCGCCGCCGAGTCCGAGCATCGCGCGCACGGCGATGAGCAGGTCGGCGGAGTGCGCGTACGCGGCGGTCACCGAGGCCGCGCCGAAGACTGCGGCTCCCGTGAGGACCAGCATGCGCCGCCCGACCCGGTCGCCGAGCGCGCCCATCGTGATGAGCAGCCCGGCGAGTACGAAGCCGTACATGTCGAGAATCCACAACTGCTGTGTGGCGCTGGGCTTCAGGTCCTGGCTGATGTACGGGATCGCGAAGTACAGGATCGAGACGTCCATCGAGACGAGGAGCAGCGGCAGCATCAGGACACCGAGGGCGACCCATTCCTTGCGGCCCGCGCGGGGGCCGGGTGTGTTCTCCATGGCCTTACGGAATCGGGTCATCGCGTACGCCGCAAACAGATGCCTAGTGCACTCTGCTGTACCCCCTGTCGAAAGGGGCAGGTAGGGCAACCAGTGCACTAGTACAGTGACGGCATGGCCACCGAACCGCCCTACCTTCGCATCGCCGGGGATCTCCGCCGCCGCATCGCCTCGGGCGAGCTCGCCCCTGGCGACCGAGTCCCCTCCACCCGGCGTATCACGCAGGAGTGGGGCGTCGCGATGGCGACCGCGACAAAGGCGCTCACCACGCTGAACCAGGAAGGACTGGTGCGGGCTGTGCCTGGTGTCGGCACGGTAGTTGCGGAGACAGGGCGAGAGCGCAACACGGCCCCCGGTCAGCGACTCACCCCCGAGCGCATCATCCGTACCGCGATCGCGCTCGTCGACGCGGAGGGTCTTGCCGCGCTCTCCATGAGGCGAGTCGCAACCGAGTTCGGGACCTCTACCATGGCGCTCTACCGCCATGTCCCGAACAAGGGAGAGCTCATAAGGCTGATGTCGGAAGTGGTGTTCAGCGGGGGGCCGTCCGGCCCACCACCGGCGGGTTGGCGTCCGCGGCTGGAGCGGGAGGCACGGTGGTTGTGGGGTCAGTACGAGCAACATCCCTGGCTGGCGCGAGCCATGGCCGCCCTCACTCGGCCGATGGCTTCGCCCCATGCGATGCAGTACACCGAGCGGGCCCTGGGCGCCTTGAGCGGGCTCGGATTTACCCCGGATCAGATGATCCATGTCCACCTCACTCTTCTCGGATACGCCCAAGGCGTCGCGATGGCCGTTGAGCTGGAATCCCAGGCGCGACAGGACACCGGAATGACACCTGAGGAGTGGATGACATCCAATGAGCCACGGATGGAAGCAATCCAGACCACCCAGTCGTATCCGATCCTGTCCACGCTCTTCGACCACGACGGGTTCGAACTCGACCTCGGCACCCTCTTCGAATTCGGGCTCGCGCGGATGCTGGACGGAGTCGAGTCACTCCTCGATCGGCTTCCAAGTGAGCCTTCGCAGCGGAAGCTCTGACTCGTCAGTGCCACTGCCTGTCAGGTCGCGGTGGCCGGCAGGGCAAGGCTGCTGCGACGACGTGTGAGTTGACACGCGTCAAGAACCGGATGTGCGGGCTTCTCGCCCAGATCCCCCCTCCCTGAGCGGGTCCTGGGCCCCCGTCATGACCATCCGGCCGTGCTGGCCCTGCTCGAACGTGCGGCTCCCCAGGCAGCCAGTTGAGGAAGGCAGGACGGCGAGGACCGGTCACCCTGCTGCGGCCCAGGGCCCCGCGCATGGCCGAACGTGTCGTCGAAGACGTACTTGCCGCGTTCGCCTCACTGTCGCAGCCGGCCTCACGGGCCTACTACGACAAGAAACGCCGGGAGGGCAAACACCACGTTGCGGTTGGCGGGAATTGCCAACTGAAGCGCCAATTTCGGATGCTCCTGACCTGGGCCCGGAGCAGTGTGGTCCACCTCGGTGGCCGTGCTGAGCATCTGCGGCGGACGGCCCGTGACGACCACCATGAGTGGAACCAGTGCCAGCCCCACCAGCCGGCCCTCTGCCGGAACGAGGCTCGATCCGTGCCCCGAGCAGACTGCGCAGCCGCGGGCGTGACGCGCCACCCGCTTGCGCCGCAGGGCCGAGGGGCCTGGTCCCACTCGGCGATGATGTCCTGATCCACGCCGTAGCCGATGTTCAGGGCGCCCCTTCACCTCTGGGTCCGGCCCTGTCCTCTGCCCTCGCCCTCTACCGCGGCAGATCGGACACTGACCTCCACTCAGCGCGCTGCGAGAAGAGGAAAATGACAGCCCTTCAGATAGAAGTCGAACATGACTACCTTTCAAATAGACGAAGCCCATATGCGTAAATAGCGCAAATTCACCCGATCGGCCGTTGGATATCACACCTTAGATGCGTCCGATATGACAGATAAAAACATTGTTCGTACGTTTGTCACGTATCGGCTACAGCCGATGTCTCTGAGACAGGAGAAGTGATATGACCACGCGTACTGCCGTCGTGACCGCCGCCGTTGTAGGCGCCGCGGCCCTGGCGGCAACCGGTATCAACTACGCCACGGCCGCGGATACCCCCGCAGCTGCGCCCGTTGTTCAGCAGCAGGCCGCCGCTCCCGGCGCGGCTCCGCTGGAAGACGGCGGCGGCGGGAAGGGCAACAGCAACGGAGGTGGCGGCAACGGCAACGGCAACAGCAACGGAGGTGGCGGCAACGGCAACGGCAACAGCAACGGAGGTGGCGGCAACGGCAACGGCAACGGCAACGGTGGCGGCGGCCGAGGTGGCGACAACGGTGGCGGCGGCGGTGGCGGTGGCGGCTACGGCGGCAACGGTGGCGGCGGCCGAGGTGGCGACAACGGTGGCGGCGGCGGTGGCGGTGGCGGCTACGGCGGCAACGGTGGTGGCGGCAAGGGCGGCGGCAACGGTGGCGGCTACGGCGGCAACGGTGGTGGCGGCAAGGGCGGCGGCAACGGTGGCGGCTACGGCGGCGAGGACAACGGCTACGGCGGCGACTACGACAGGGGAAGGATTTTCTTCAACGAGCGGTCCTACTCCGCCCACTCCGACGGCTGCATCACCGTGGTGAGCGGTCTGGGCTCCAGGACTCTCAACGTCCGCAACGACAGCCGCCGGACCGTTGAGGTCTTCCGCGGCGCGACCTGTGACAACGGCTCTCCTGTTGCCACGGTCGGCCCGTACAGCACCAGCAACGGTGTCACGCCGCGCTTCGTCCACGGCGGCGTGTGGGTCAAGAACGGTGTCGTGGGCAGCTTCCGAGTGATCAGGGACCGCTACCGCGACGAGTGGTAACAGCAACGCCCGTACACCATGGAAACCCTGGCCCGCCGGAATCGGGCCAGGGTTTCCGGCATTCGATTCGCGGTGCGCATCGGGTCGGCGTCGCGGAAGCCGGAGGGCGCGGCCGCGCACAGTTGGACGACCGGTATGCAGGCTTCGTGGTTACCTTCGCTCGGGTGAGCTTCTGGCCGGGTCGATATCGAGGAGGCCAAGCAGTGTCTCGCGGTGGAGGTCTGCGATCGGGCTGACAAGGTCCGGGTGGCGCAACAGCGGCGCCGCACGGTGATCGCGAGGGCTGGGAATTGTCAGCCGACGCGTATCGCCCACACGGCCCACGCCGTGGTGGGTTGCGGCCAGGCAGGCCGCTGCCACGGTGGCGAGATCGGCGTCGGCCAGCAGGCAGGCCGCCCAGCTGACGACTGTTTCGTCCACCCAGGTGCGCCAGGCGTAGTCGGTTCCCTCCAGCGGGTGTGCATCGGTGCCGGTGACGGCGTCCAGCCGGTCGGAGCCGCCGGGGCCGAGCATGTTCATCAGTTCCGCGTCCAGCACAGTGGGGTAGCGGAGGGCGGCGGCGATGGTGGCCGCCTGCCATGCCTGGGCTTCGGCCAAGGCATCGTTCAGCGGGCCGGGTGCCAGCGGGAATGCCGAGAGCAGCCAGCGAGTGGCGGCAGCTATGACTGGCGAGAGATCACTGGGCATGGTGAACCGTTCTTCACACGTGCCCGCCATGGTCGTGTTGCCTGTGCGTGATCCGGTCGCGAGCACTCGCGAGCCCGGGGGCGCGTGGCAGGTAAGCGTAGGGCCG
Organism: Streptomyces sp. NPDC005151; assembly: GCF_053599875.1. NCBI lineage: Bacteria > Bacillati > Actinomycetota > Actinomycetes > Kitasatosporales > Streptomycetaceae > Streptomyces > Streptomyces sp. NPDC005151. The sequence continues at coordinate 33,341 of NZ_JBSFYR010000082.1, forward strand.
CCGCCTGACTGGCAACAGGACGTACGTCACAGCCGGGGTGCCCGTCCCTGCCCACGGCTGCGCAGGCCGGGGCCGGTGACAAAGTCACGCGCGGTCCATGAGCCCGGGGCCGGAAGTCAGCAGCTTGTTGGCGAGTGGCTTGTCCGGCAAGGATTGGGGCGGCCGGGGTGGAAGCCATCTCCTTGGCCCGGCGGATCTTGTCGCCTCCACCAGGGCGTGATCTGCGATCTCCTTGTCCGCGAAGTCATCCCCGCCCTCGACATGCCGACGGACCGCCGGGCAGAGGTACTGCTACTCCGAGTCGTGCGTAGAAGATCTCCAGGCGCAGACCCCCGCGGGTGGCGAGGTGCAGCTGCTCCAGGCCTATCTCGGCACGTGCGATTTCGAGCCCTGCGCTGCGTTGCCGGGCGACCGTCGAACCGTTTACCCGTGCGGCGGGTCGGGACGTCGTGGCGCTGGACGAGCGCGCCGACACCGACGGGATTCCGGAGGGCCGGTACGTCGCTGTCAAGCAACTGCTGTCCTCCGTCGTCGGGGAGGACGAGGACTTCCTGCGCCGTTTCGGGCACGAGTTGGACAACCTCTCCCGGCTACCCGCGGAGGCCGCCGCACCGCTGCTCGCCAGCGACCGCACCGCACGGCCCCCGTGGCTCGCCACCGCGTACGTCCCCGGGCTCACCCTGAGGCAAGTCGTCGAGCTGCACGGCAGCCCCCTGCCCGCACACGCGCTGTGGCTGCTGCTGCGCGAGGCGGCGAAGGGCCTGGCGTCGGTGCACGCGCTGGACATGGTGCACCGGGACCTCAAGCCGTCAAACGTCATGCTGACCCTCGACGGCCTCACCCTCATCGACTTCGGCGTCGCCCGGGCCGCCGAACAGAGCCAGCTGACCAGGACCGGCATGGTTGTGGGCACGCCCGCCTACATGGTGCCCGAGCAGGCCTCGGGCTCACGGCGGTTGAGCGGCGCGACCGACGTGTTCGCGCTGGGCTCGGTACTCGCGTACGCGGCGTGCGGCCGGCTGCCCTTCGGTGAGGAGTCGGGGCACGGCGTGCTGTACCGCATCGTCCACGAACAGCCCGGCCTGGAGCCGTTGCGGGAGCTGGAGCCGGACCTCGCCGAGGTGGTCGCGGCCTGCCTCGACAAGGACCCCGAGGGCCGCTCCACCGCCGCCGAACTCCTCGATCGTGCCTCGCAGCACGGCCCGTTCACGGCCCGGCTGTGGCCGGCGGCCATAACCGAGCGCCTGTCCGAGCGGGCCGCCTTCGCCGCGAAGGTGCAGGAGATCGACGTACCGACGGTCGTCCTCCGGTAGGTTCTGGTTTGGTCTTGCCTGGCGCGATGACGTCGGTGAGGTTCGGGCGACTGGCTAGGATCCTGGCCCCACCGCCGACGGTGGCGATCACAACTGGAGGCAACGTGGTGTATGAATCGTTCCGGGTTTGACCGAGGCTCGATCTCTTGGAAGGATCGGGATCGTTATGTCGAAGCCATACCCGAAGGAAGTCCGTGAACGGGCCGT
>NZ_JBSFYR010000083.1:0-34260 GCF_053599875.1 Streptomyces sp. NPDC005151
TACTCCTTGGGCACCGACAGCGGCAGCCGGTTCGGCGGATACTTCGGCATCGGACGGACTCCTTCCAGGAGTCGCAACCACCGATGGAAACCGCCACTCCTGCAACAACGTCTTCCTCGACGCGGCGTCCAAGGTCGGCGCGGACAAGATGCGCGGGACGGCGGAGAAGTTCGGTTTCAACTCCGACGTCTACTCGGACGAGTTCGGCGACATGCTCGCCGCCAAGAGCCTCTACCCGACCGGCCTGGACAAGCCCGGAACCGCTCTGACCGGCATGGGTCAGGGCAGCCTGACCAGTACACCGATGCAGATGGCCATGGTGACAGCCGCTCTCGCCAACGACGGCAAGCTGATGCAGCCCTACCTCGTCGAAGAGCTGCGCGGTCCCGACCTGTCGGCCCTGGAGAAGAACGAGCCGAAGCTCAAGAGCCAGGCCGTGTCCGAGGGAACGGCGAAGAAGGTCCAGGAAATGATGGAGTTCACCGCGAAGGAAGGCAGCGCGCAGCGGGCCCTCATCGACGGGGTCACGGTCGGCGGCAAGACCGGCACGGCGCAGCGCGGAGTGAACGTGAAGGACAAGGTGCCGTACGGCTGGTTCGTCTCCTACGGCAAGAAGCCCGACGGGCAGTCGGTGGCGGTCGCGGTGTTCATCGACCCGACGGACATGGACATCTCCCGCACCGACATCTCGGGCGGACGGCTGGGCGCGCCGATCGCGAAGCGCGTGATGCAGGCGGTGCTGGGCAAGTAGTCCCGCCTCCACCTCCGACGGGGCCGTCGTGCTCCGCCCCAAGGCTTTCCGGGGTGCCTCGCGGAGTGGGCCTGCCCGCATCCCGGCGGGAATGAGTATCTGATCGGTGGAGTATCTGTGCGATCATCGCGTGCATTCTTTACGCACCACACACATGTGGTGTGCGCCTGGGACCGTAGCGCGTTCGCGCGTCGTCCGTGAAGTCCCGGCGCGCACCCTTCACTTCACCGGTCCGGGGGGAACGGAATGCCCAACTACCCATGTAAGGGCGCGAGATCCGCGGCGTACACCGCCCTGCTGCTCGCCCTGTCGGTCCTGGTCTCGCTGCTGATCCCCGCAGGCGCCGCCCAGGCGTACGCCGGTGCGGCGGCCCCCGCGGCGAAGGCAGCCACCCCGGCCGACGAGAACTGTGCCGCACTGCCTCTGTCCGCCTTCGGCGAAGCCGCCCCGGCGGAAGGCGCCGTGACCATCCCCGCGAACGGGACGGTCTGCCTCACCGTCACGGCCGAGGCGCCCGGCCTGCACAAGATCGTGCTCGCCGACAGCGCGCCGAACACGTACGCCCATGTCTTCGACGGCGAGACGGAGATCGACTGCTACGACCCCGAGTGGGGCGCCGGCTGGTGCGAGCTGCCCCGTGCGGGTGCCTTCACGCTCCGGCTGACGAACAACTGGCCCGAGCCGGGCAACCCCACCGTCGCCGTCGTTCCCCTCGGCACCACCAAGGGCTGCGCACCGGAGATCAGCACGGCCTGGGACACCGCACCCGTCGTCGGCTCGGCGACCGGGGCGAACGCCGTCCAGTGCCAGCCGTTCGCGGGCAAGCCCGGTGAGCGGATCACCCATACGATCAAGACGACCGTGTACGGCGGGAGCCTGTCCTGGATCACCGACGAGACCGGTGCCCGGATCTGCCCGCACTTCAACGAGGACGACAGCGACGGCTGCGTACTGCCCGGTGACGGCCCCTACCGGGTCCTCTCCCAGGTCATCGAGGCCGAACAGGGCTTCCCCGCCGAGTACACCCTTACCGTCCGGCGCATCTCCGACCCGGTCGGCTGCACCCACGTCCCCCTGAACGGATACAACTCCGCACCCACGACCGCGGTCCCGGCCAGCGGCTGCAAGACCTTCACCGCCCCGGCCGCCGGACGCTACAACGTGTACGCCGTCCACGGTGGCGCCCGTTCGGTGCTCGCCGTGTACGACCGGGACGGCAAGACAGTCTGTACCACCTGGAACGGCTGCGACCTCCCCGCCGGTGATTACACCGTTGTCACCGACCACCCGACCCTCATCCTCGACGGCTCCGCCACCACCGGCTGCGAGCCCGTCGAACTCGGCCTGTACCGTTCAGCGTTCGCAGCGGCCGGTGAGATCGACTGCCTGTCCCTGCCGCTTTCCGCGGACGCCCGCCTTGCCGTGCTGAAGGGCCTCAGCGGGTCCGGGCCGAGCCCCGAAGTGACCGTCGTCGACGCCGACGGCGTACAACGGTGCGACTGGAGCGACCTCTCGGCAGGTACGTGCGCACTCACCGGCAAGGCCCCGTTCCGGGCCCTGGTCTCCACCGACAGCGAGTCGAATCCGACCGGCCCATACGCGTTGGCCCTGCACCGCACCGACGCAGCGAGCGCCTGCGCGGCCATTCCGGCGGGCGACTTCACCGCGACGAGCCCGGCGGCCCGGTTCTCCACGGGCGACGGTGTCTTCTCGCACTGCCTGACCATCCCGGCCGACGACCACAGCACCCAGGAGAACCTCCAGCTCCAGGCGGTCCCCGGCACCACGTCCACCGCCGCGTTCACCGTCCTGGACCCCCACGGCAAGCAGGTCTGCTCCGTCTACTCGTCCCTCTCCGCCTGGACGACCTGCGACCTGGCCCCCGGTGTAGCCCACACCGTGCTCGTCACCGGCCGTGACACCGCTGCCGACTACACCCTGACCCGCCGCGACGTCACCGCGACCGCGAAGGGCTGCACCCCGAACCCGGCGGCGAAGGTCGGCGGTCCGTCCACGGGCGGCGCGATGGGAGCCCCCGGCGAGCTGCGCTGCCGTCAGGTCACCACCGCCGACGCCAAGGACATCCTGCACATGGACGTCCGCGACGCGCTCGGTACCGCGAACGTGGTGGTGTACGGCGCGGACGGTACCGCTCTGTGCAACAAGAACCAGGCGTGCGCCGTCACCGGCTCCACCCGCTACCAGGTCCTGGTCACCGTCCGGTCGGGGCTGGAGGCCGCCGACTCGTACCGCTTCGACGCCCTTCACATCGCCGGCGCGGCAGGGCCGGCCGCCGAGTGCGAGAAGGTTCCCAACGTCGCCTTCGGATACGGCCCGATCACCGGCACCCTCGACGAGCAGCACACCGCCGTCTGCGCCGCGCTGCCCACGGGGTACCGCGACTACTTCGAAATGAAGATCAGCGACACGACGGGCGCCACCGAGACAGCGGTACCCGCGCTGTACGACCCGAGCCTCGGCAACGGCTGTATGCGCTTCATCCCGACCGGCTACGACTGCGCCGTGAACGAGCCGTACACCAAGGAGACCACCCCGAGCATCCTCGTCCTCTCGCTGCCGGAGAAGGCATCGAAGACCTCGTACGAGGCCGAGGCGGTCTGCACGTCCGTCCTCTGCGGTACGGAGAAGGTGACCATCGGGGAGATCACCCCGGCCACCGGGGCCAGCGGCACGAAGGCGACGGTTCAGCTGAGCGGCACGTCCCTGCACAAGGACGACGAAGTCGTGCTGTCGCTCAACGGCAAGCAGATCACTTCGACCACCACCGCTGTTTCGGCGGACCGGAGGACCCTGACGGCCGTCCTCGACCTGACCGGGGCCGCCGTCGGCACCTGGAACGTCGGCGTCAACACCCACAACGGGTGGGGGTACCAGCGCGGCAGTTTCACCGTCACCGCGGCCCCGCTCAAGAACAGCGCACTCCCGGCGATCACCGGCACCGCCAGGGTCGGTGACCGGCTCACCGCGTCCACCGGCACCTGGACGCCCGTCCCGGCCTCGTACACCTATCAGTGGAACGCCGACGGCAAGGCGGTGTCCGGCGCGACCGTGTCCACGTACACCGTCCCCGCGACGCTGCTCGGCAAGAGGCTCACCGTGACCGTGACGGCTCACCGCGCCGACACCCCGGACGTCACGGCCACCTCGGCGACGGTCACGGCCACCCAGGGCGTGGCCCCCCGGGCCACCACGGCCCCGAAGATCACCGGCACCGCGAAGGTGGGCGCCAAACTCACCGCCGCGAATGGCGGTTGGACGCCCGCCGCCACCTCCTACGCCTACCAGTGGAAGGCGGACGGCAAGGCGATCAAGGGCGCGACCGCGTCCACGTACACCGTCCCCGCGACGCTGCTCGGCAAGAAGGTCACGGTCACCGTCACGGCCCGTCGCATCGGTCACGCCAACGGCTCCGCGACGACCGCCCCGGTGAAGATCGCCGCGGGCAGCGCACCGAAGGCCACCAAGGCGCCCACGATCTCCGGCACGGCGAAGGTCGGCCGCACCCTCAAGGCCGCCCATGGCACCTGGACGCCCGCCCCCACCTCGTACGCCTACCAGTGGTACGCGAACGGCAAGGCGATCACGGGAGCCACCAAGTCCTCGTTGACGCTCAAGTCCGCCCAGCGCGGCAAGAAGATCACCGTGAAGGTCACCGCCCGCCGCACGGGTCACACCAGCGGCTCGGCCACCAGCAAGGCGACGAAGGCGGTCGCCCGCTGACATCGGCGGTGCGAGCGGAAGGGCCGGGCGCCTCACCTGTGGAGGTGCGCCCGGCCCTTTCGCGTACGGGTATGGTCCGCCTGCTGCTCCGCGATTGCCTCATGCAGGCGTGACGCTCAGATTTCGGACAGGAGCATCGGCAGTCTGCGCATGTCGTCGAAAACCACGGTGTCCTGGCCTTCCAGCCAGTGCGCGGGGGTCAGCCCACCGGCGTAGCCCAGCGACCGCATCCCGGCCGAACGGGCGGCCTGGATACCGTACTTGCTGTCCTCGACGACGACGCAGGCGGACGGCTCGACCCCCATCCGCCGGGCCGCGTGGAGAAAGAGATCGGGGGCGGGCTTGCCGCGTGCGACCTCACTGGCGCTGAAGATCCGGCCCTCGAAGCGGGAGTGGAGCCCGGTGTGGCCGAGGGTGTGACGCATCTTCTCGTGGCTGCCGCTCGACGCCACGCAGCTGGGGAGCGTGAGGGCGGCCAGCGCCTCGTGGATGCCGTCGACCGCGGTGAGTTCGGTGTCCACCGCATCGCGGTGGAGTTGCTCGAACCGCTCCTGCCAGACCGGGGCCCGGCCCGGCAGGCGGGCGTCGATCAGTTCGCCGATGGACGCGTTCGACCGGCCCACGAACTTCTCGACGACCTCGTCCTCCGTCAGCGCCCAGCCCAGCTCGGCGCCCACTTGGACCTGGACGCGCACAGCGATTCGTTCGCTGTCGACGAGCACGCCGTCGCAGTCGAATATGACGAGTTCAAGGGGAGTGGCCATCCGGACAGGATAGGGACGCCGACGGTCAGCGAAGGCGCGAGGAGGACAGGATCGATGCCAGGTGGCGTTCGGCCGGCAGGCCTCGCGCAGTTCTGCCAACGCCGGAGCACTCGTCATCACGTTCCCGCTCCCACCTGTTCCGCCCGGCCGGTAACGATCACCACAGGCAGAGACCCCGGTGGTAGCGGCCGACAGGAGGTGCGGGGCGTCGGCTGTGCAGTCTCCGGGGGCCTCCCGGTGGCAGGTCCGGCCGTTGCTGGTAAGCATGTACGCATGTCCCTTGATCAGAGAGAACCCCTGCCCATCGCGGTGCTCGGTGCGACCGGCGGCCAGGGCGGCGCGGTGGCTGCCGCCCTGCTGGAGGCGGGGCGTGCCGTGCGCGCCGTGGTGCGTGATCCCGGCAGCGGGCGGGCCAGGGCGCTGGCGGCGGCCGGAGCGGAGGTCGTCCCCGGGGATCTGTTCGACGCGGCTTCGCTCGCCGAGGCGTTCCGGGGCACGGCGGCCGCGTTCGCCGTCACTACCCCGTTCCAGGACGGTCTGGACGCGGAGGTGGCCCAGGGCGCGGCGATCGTACGGGCCGCTGCGGACGTCGCACTGCCGCATCTGGTGCTGGCCTCCGTCGCCAGTGCGGACCGTGGCACCGGCGTCCCGCACTTCGAGACCAAGGCCAGGACCGAGGAGCTGCTCGCCGACTCCGGACTTCCGGCGACGGTGGTGGCACCGACCTACTTCTACGACAACGCGCTGGGCGCGCTGGACGAGGTCGCCGCCGGCCTCCTCGCCATGCCGCTCCCCGGTGACACCCCTCTCCAGCAGGTGGCACGGCAGGATCTGGGCCGTGTCGTGGCCGCGGTCGTGGCGGATCCGGACCGCTGGACCGGGCAGCGGATCGAGGTCGCGGGCGACGATCCCACACCGGTCCGGATGGCCGAGGAGATCGGACGGGCCGCCGGCGGCCCGGTCGCGTTCCGGCAGACGCCATTGGAGGACCTGCGCACCAGCAGCCCCGACATGTTCGCCATGTACGGATTCCTGGCGAACACCGGTTACCAGGTGGACCTGGAAGCGCTGCGGGCGCTGTTCCCCACCGTCCCCTGGACCTCGTACGCCGCATGGACGGACGCCCAGGAATGGCCGACGCCTCGCGGGTGACCCCGCATCCCGCTACTGCGGTCGCACCCCACGCGTCCAGCACCGCGCCGCGCCGTGCCGTGCCCGGCGTCCCGGACCGCTGCTTCGACACGGGCGAAAAAGCTCCGGCCAGGTAGACGACGGCGACGGTCACGCCGTTGCTGCGGCGGTCGCCGGCCGGGCGCCGGCGCAACGGGCCCGGCGGCAAGCGGGTGCCGCCGGACCCGGTCACGACGCCGGGGAGCGCGTCAGGAGGCGAGTGTCTCCGCATGCGCCTTGATGCCCTTGAGGTAATCGGACTCGGGATAACTGCTCGCGGCGTGTTCGTACGCCGGATTGCCGTCGCTCCACTGGTCGACGGTCAGTTCGAGTTCCGTCGAGTCCCCGTGGGGTGTCAGCCGGTGGGCCATCCGGCAACTGGTCTCGGCATGCTTCTCGTTGTGCGCCGCTCCCGGATGCTGGATGTAGGTGAACTCCCTGAGCGGATCGAACACTTCGATGTCGCCGTAGACCTGCACGATCCGTTCGCCGTCGCGGCCGTAGCCGACGAAGTCCACGCGGCTGCCGACCGCGAAGGACGACTCGATCAGGCAGCCGAAGAGCGTGGCCTTCGTTCCCTCCGACGTGGTCAGGGTGTCCCACACCTGCTGGGGACTCGCGGCGATGGTGACCGTGTAGCGCAGAGGCTTTGTCATGGGGGAAGGCTAGGACGCGGCTCTGACAGCGGGGCGTATGCGGCTCACTGAAGCCCATGGGGCATTCCGAACTCGGCGCCGGCGTCTGGAACATGTGCGACCAGGCCCCGCCTGCTCGCGATGCGCGTTGACGGATGCTCAGAAGTGTTGACCACTGATGCAGTTGCTCTTATCGTTCTTCGATAACATCGATATTCGATATGAGGGGTGGTTGCTGGTGTCTGCTGAGGTAAAGAGCTCCACGTCGCATGACGGCCGTGCCGAGGCCAGGCTGCTGGAGCCGGTCGCCACTATGGTCCGGGGCGTCTACCGGCTGTTTCTCGTGGGCCTCGTCGTCGGCGCCGTGGGACCCCTGGTCGGCACCCAGCTGCGCCTGACGTGGGGCGGTCCGTACGTGTGTGCCGAGTCCCGCTCGCAATTCAGCACGGACGGGTTCACCGACAGGTTCCGACCCCATGCAGGGGCCGAGGCCATGGCCCGCCCGTCGTACTGCACCGATCACGCCGACAGTGCCCAGCGGCTGTTCGACTTCCTCGGCGGCTTCCCCTCGTTGCTGCTGGTCCTGGGCATCCTGTTCCTGCTCAACCGCTTGATACAGGGCGCGTCCCGCGAGGGAGTCTTCACCGCACGGACCGTGAAGCACCTGCGGGTCGCAGGCTGGTGGCTGCTGCTCGGCTGCCTGGTCGCAGAGGTGGTGGAAGCCGGCGCGCATGCAGCGCTACTGTCGACCCTGGCCCAGGATTACACCTTCAATGCGGGCGCCTGGCTGAACACCTGGCAGCCGCCCTTCGCACTCGTCTTCACAGCTCTGGGCATCCTCACGTTCGCCCGCATCATGCGCGCCGGGGTGGCCATGCGGGAGGATCTGGAAGGAACGGTGTGATGGCGCCGGACGACAACGACAGCCACGCGATCGAGGTCCATCTCGATCGCATGCTCAGCGAGCGCGGCATGACCCTCGCGGAGCTCGCCTCCCGGGTTGGCGTGACCAACGTGAACCTGTCCATCCTGAAGAACGGCCGGGCCCGCGCGATCCGCTTCACCACGCTGACCCGCATTTGCGAGGTCCTCGACTGCCAGCCGGGCGACCTGCTCACGCACCGGAGCACCGAAGATGAGCGCGGGCGCCCACCGACAGCCCTCTGAGACGGGCCGGGCCAACGCCGTGGGGCGATTTCCCACGAGCCACATGGCTGCCCACTGCTTCACACCGCTCGGTCGCTGACCCGTGCGATCACCTACCCCTTGGAATGGATCATCTGGGCGACGGGTGGGTGGGGGCGTCGGTCCGGCAGTCTTGGCAGTGGCCAGGGCCTGGTGAGCGGAAGGCGCGTTCGCAGCCGTCGCAGGTCTGGAAGGGCGTCACCTCCCGGCGTACCGGGGTGAGGGGGAGCGGCGGTGGAAGGAACACGGCGAGGCGGTATTTGAGTAGTTTCGCGGGGTGCTTGAGGGGCACGGGGAGGTCGGCAGTCAGAGCACGCCTGATGGTCTCGGGGGTGGTTTCGCGTTTGAGCCAGGCGGCGACGGCCGGGCTGAGATCGTCGACGTCGCGCTCGGAGAGGATCAGCTGCGGGGTGTCCCGGCGCAGGTCGGCGAGGAGATCAGCGGCGGTGCGGAGCAGCTCGGCGCCGGTGGCGTGGGGTGCGGGGAGCGGCGGGGGCGGCGCTTCGGGCCGGTCGGGAGCCAGGGGTGCAGGCAGCTGCGATACGGGTGCGGGCGACGCGACCGGTTTGAGCGCCGCACACGGCTCGGGTGCGGGAACCGGGCGTCCGGGGCGCGGCCTCGGTCGGGGCTGTGGCTTGGGTGCCGTGGGTGCGTGCGGGGTGGCGCCCGGCTGGTTGTACGAGCAGGTGCGGGTGACGACGCGGCCGTCGGGGAGGCGTTCCCGGGTGCGCTGGAGGTAGCCGTGGGCTTCCAGCTCGCGCAGGGCGGCGGCGATGCGGGCCTCGCTGTCCGGGAAGCGTTCGGCGAGGGCCTTGATGCCGACCTTTGCTCCGGCGGGCAGCGACTGGATGTGCAGGCCGAGCCCGATCGCGAGGAGCGAGAGCTCCCGGTGCTGGGCGAGATGGTTGCCGACGACCGTGAAGCGGCTGGTGTGCCGGGAGTTGATGTGCACGACGCCGGACGACGGCGCGGCGCCCCCGGGTACGCGGGACGGGGCGTGCGAGGGCACGCTAACCTGCTGGGTATCCATCGGGAAGCCTCTTACTTCCTCGGTGGTCAGGCCCTCGATCGGGATTGCAGTCCCGGCCGGGGGCCGACGCATGTCTGGGGTTGTCGCGGCGAGCATATGCCAGCCAACCGGTGCGACATCCAGCTCAGTTGGCGAACCTCACCCGTGTGAGTGACGGGCCGGGTGGGGTGGGGTTGGGTAGGTTTTTCTCCCCAGGGCCTTAAAAGCTTTTCTGTGTCGTGGGCCGCCGCGACGAGGTCGACCAGGTCGTGGCCGACCGGGTCGCGGCTGTCGCGATCCGGTGGATCCCGGGTGGCTCAGCCCTGCTGCGCGTACGCGACGAAGGTGGACCAGATGGCGAGGGCGGCGTCGAGGCGGGGGCCCCGGCGGTTTTTGGAGTCACGGATGTGGATGGTGGTCTGGCAGGTGGCGACTTCGATGCAGGCTCGTTCACGCTCCGCATCATGAGCCGTCCACCAGTTTCTGTACCGCGGGCGGGAGGTCTGCGCCGGAGTAGGCGGCGAAGAACGAGGCCTCCGCGGGTGTGTCCCCGACTGCGATGGCCACCTCGGGCGAGATGCCATGCACCTCGTAGGCAGTCTGTGCAGTCCCCGTCTCATCGGTTCTGTCCTGGCCGCCGGTGTCGTCGCAGGGAGGTTGGGTGGCGACGCCGAGCTTTGCCCCGACCGTGAAGTCGACGTTCGCCACGTCTTGGTACGTTCGTTCCTGGTAGGTGAACCGGTTGACGCAGGAACCCGATGCCGCCCCGCCGCTGCTGCTGTCAGCCATGCACGCGGCTGTCGAGATCACCATGCTCGCCGCTAGCAGCACGCCCGCGGATCGCCCGGTCCAGTTCATGTGCGTTCCTCCAGTCCGATTGACAAGCACCTGCCGAGGCAAGCCGGCAGCTCTGATGTTCAGTTGACGTAGGTAACCCGGTTCGGGTTCCCCTGTCGCGGGTGACCCGGTGGAGGCCCCGGTCCGGGGCGGGGGCCTCGCTCGTATGCTCGGTTCATGACCGATCCTCTGCGCGGACGCCCGACCACCAACTCCATGCGGCGCGCGCTCAAACGGGCCCGTGACGGTGTCGCCCTCGATGTGACCGAGGCCGCCGTCCTGCTCCAGGCACGCGGCGACGATCTGACGGACCTTGCCGCGTCCGCCGCCCGGGTGCGGGACGCGGGCCTCGAAGCCGCGGGCCGGCCGGGCGTCATCACGTACTCGCGCAAGGTCTTCATCCCGCTGACCCGGCTCTGTCGCGACAAGTGCCACTACTGCACCTTCGTCACTGTCCCCGGCAAGCTCCGCAAGGCCGGGCACGGGATGTTCCTGTCGCCCGACGAGGTGCTGGACATCGCCCGCAAGGGCGCGGCCATGGGCTGCAAGGAAGCACTGTTCACGCTCGGCGACCGGCCCGAGGACCGCTGGCCCGAGGCGCGGGAGTGGCTGGAGGCCGAGGGGTACGACGACACCCTCGCGTACGTACGCGCCATGGCGATCCGGGTCCTGGAGGAGACCGGCCTCCTCCCGCACCTCAACCCGGGCGTGCTGACCTGGACCGACCTTCAGCGGCTCAAGCCCGTCGCCCCCTCCATGGGCATGATGCTGGAGACGACGGCCACCCGTCTGTGGTCCGAGCCTGGCGGCCCGCACCACGGCTCCCCGGACAAGGAACCGGCCGTACGCCTGCGCGTCCTCGAAGACGCGGGCCGCTCCAACGTCCCGTTCACCACCGGGATCCTGATCGGGATCGGCGAGTCGTACGAGGAGCGCGCCGGCTCCCTCTTCGAGCTCCGCAAGACCGCCCGCGCCTACCACGGCATCCAGGAAGTCATCGTCCAGAACTTCCGCGCCAAGCCGGACACGGCGATGCGCGGCATGCCGGACGCCGAGCTGGAGGAACTGGCCGCGGCCATCGCCGTCGCCCGGCACATCCTCGGCCCGTCCGCCCGCATCCAGGCCCCGCCGAACCTCGTCGACGCCGAGTACGCGCTGCTCATCGGGGCGGGGATCGACGACTGGGGCGGCGTCTCCCCGCTCACGCCCGACCATGTGAACCCCGAACGGCCCTGGCCCCACATCGACGAACTGACGGCCAGGACAGCCGAGTCGGGCTTCACACTCCGCGAGCGCCTCACCATCTACCCGGAGTTCATCCAGCGCGGCGAGCCCTGGCTCGACCCCCGCCTCCTCCCGCACGTCCGCGCCCTCGCCGACCCGGAGACGGGCCTCGCGAAGGACGCGATTCCCGTCGGCCTGCCCTGGCAGGAGCCCGACGAGGAGTTCGGCGCCACCGGCCGCACCGACCTGCACCGCACCATCGACACCCAGGGCCGCACCGGCGACCGCCGCGAGGACTTCGACGAGGTGTACGGGGACTGGGAGGCGCTGCGCGAGGCCGCCGCCCCCGGCATGGTCCCGTCCAGGATCGACACCGACGTGAAGGCCGCGCTCGGCCAGGCCGCCGACGACCCGACGAAGCTCACCGACGACCAGGCCCTCGCCCTGCTCCACGCGGACGGCCCGGCACTCGACGAACTGTGCCGTATCGCGGACACGCTGCGCCGCGACGTGGTCGGTGACGACGTCACGTACATCGTCACCAGGAACATCAACTTCACCAACGTCTGCTACACCGGCTGCCGGTTCTGCGCCTTCGCCCAGCGGCGCACCGACGCCGACGCGTACACCCTCTCCCTGGACCAGGTTGCCGACCGGGCCGCGCAGGCGTGGGACGTCGGCGCGGTCGAGGTCTGTATGCAGGGCGGCATCCACCCGGACCTGCCCGGCACCGCGTACTTCGACATCGCGCGGGCGGTGAAGGAACGCGTCCCCGGCATGCATGTGCACGCCTTCTCCCCGATGGAGGTCGTCAACGGCGCGACCCGCACCGGCATGTCCATCCGCGACTGGCTGATCGCGGCGAAGGAGGCCGGGCTCGACTCGATCCCGGGCACGGCGGCGGAGATCCTGGACGACGAGGTCCGCTGGGTCCTGACCAAGGGAAAGCTGCCGACGGCGACCTGGCTGGAGGTCATCAGGACGGCTCACGAGGTGGGTCTGCGCTCCTCCTCCACCATGATGTACGGGCATGTCGACCAGCCCCGCCACTGGCTCGGCCATCTGCGGACCCTGGCCAACCTCCACCAGGAGACCGGTGGTGTCACGGAGTTCGTGACGCTGCCGTTCATCCACACCAACGCGCCGGTCTACCTTGCGGGCATCGCCCGCCCCGGCCCGACCGACCGCGACAACCGCGCCGTCACCGCCATGGCCCGGCTCCTGCTCCACCCGCACATCACCAACATCCAGACCAGCTGGGTGAAGCTCGGCGCGGAGGGCGCGGCCGAGATGCTGCGCTCGGGCGCCAACGACCTGGGCGGCACGCTGATGGAGGAGACCATCTCCCGGATGGCGGGCTCCGGTTACGGCTCGTACCGTTCCATCCAGGACCTCGTAGCGATCGCGGAACTCGCGGGCCGCCCGGCGAAGCCGCGTACGACGCTGTACGGGGAGGTGCCGCAGGAGCGGGTGGCGGCGGCTGCCGCGTCCGACGGACACCTGCCGGAGCTGCTTCCTGTGCTGCCGAACTGAGCCGAATGCCCCCAGCCCGGCCGCGACGCCGCTCGATGCAGCAGATCATCGAGGACCGCAGACGAGCCTCGTTCATCGGCGAGGCGCGGGCTGAGCGAAGGGGAGTGACGCTTCGAATGAGTGAGCTATGCGTGGTGCGTGCCGGTGTCCGTCCGCGGCGTGCCGGACCTGCGGCACTGTCAGTTCCTCCGAATGCAGAGGGGGAATCGCATGCGCCGATTCGCAGTCCTGTCCGCTGTGGCCGCCGGGCTCATGGCGGCATTTCCCACAGTCGCGGTTTCTGCCGAGCACACCGCCCCTGGAGTGCAGTAGGCATACGACATTGGCAGGTTCGCAACCGTAGGTGACTACGTGGGCGACCAGGCGCGGCAGACCGCACCGCTCGGTCAGTCGCATGACCGGAATGAGCCCGGCGTGCGCGATCAGATTCGGGTCATCGAACGCAGCGGAGACCGCTGCCGGAGTATGGGAAACTTGCATCTCGGAAGTGCCTTGCTGATCGTGCGTGCTGGAAGCCTGAAGAACTCCCATCATCGCAGGTCGCAAGGCACTTCTTCGTTTTCCCAAAAGTTACCCACAGGCACCAACTCGGTGGATCAAGGCTTAGTAACCTCCATCAATTTTCGATGGAGACGGGCCGGGCCCGCGCCGGTGAACGGCGCGGGCCCGGTGGATCAGACTCCTCTCAGCAAGCGGTGGGGCGGAGCGCGAAGTTGGTGGTCACCGCCTCGCCCGCCTTGAGGTTCACCATCCTGGACTGCGGCTTCCAGCCATCCTGAGCCGCGATGATCTCGACTGGGTTGTCCCTCGGAGCCCAGATGACATACCGGCCATCCGCATCGGTCTTCAGGGTGTGGGTCCAGCCCTTCTTGCCGTTGATCTGGACGGTCGCCCCGCGCAGCGCGGTGCTGTTGCCACGGCAGTCGACGCCGGTGACGACGCCCGTCGCCTTGCCCCAGTCCTTGGGCGGCTGCACGGTCATCGTCACGTCGATCGGTGCCACGGGCGGGGTGTCCGACTTGATGCCGAGCTGGGCGGTGTACTTGCCGGGCTGCTGCACGCCCGCCGCCGTGGAGGCCTCAAACGTCACGTTCACCGTGATGCTCTGCCCGGGCTGCAGCGTCGCCGAGGTCGGGGACGCGGACAGCCACGGTACGTCGGTGACAGTGGCGCACTGGTCGAAACCGGGCAGCAGTTCGCTGTCCGGCGTCGGGGTGAAGCCGCCGGTCGAGCCACCGACCTTGACGAACCCGCACGCCGCACCCGCCCGGTAGCGGGGGAAGTTGGCGTTGGGCAGTGCCGACCAGGAGTTGGCCGCCGGGTCGTATGCCCAGCCCTGGTTGGTGACCGTGGCGGAGTTGTTGATGACACCGGTGGAGACCAACAGCAGGCCGTTCGCGGTGTCCGCGGCCGCCCCCCAGAGGTCGACCGGCAGGTCGGCCATCTGGGTCCAGGCGTTCGCGCCCGGGTTGTAGGCGTACGTGCTCTTCAGCGTCGTCGGCCCGTTGCCGCCGGCGCAGTAGAGCGTGCCGTCGATCCCGCCGCAGCCCTGCCACGCCACCGCGACCGGGTACGCGGCGACCGTGGTGAACGTGTCGGCCCCCGGGTTGTACCGGACGGTCACATTGGACTTGTTGCAGGTTCCGTCCACGCAGCCGCCGACCAGGTAGATCTGGCCGTCGACCACCCCGATGCCGGGCGCGGCCCGCGGGGCCGGGTTGGTGCCGGCCCGGGTCTCCCACGCGTTGGTACCGGGGTCGTAGGCGTAGACCTTTGCCGACAGGTTGCCCGCCGGGTCCCAGCCACCGAAGACGTAGAGCTTGCCGTCGACGAACGTCGCTGCCGGCTTCTCCAGGGCCGCCGGCATGTCGGCGATCTTCGTCCAGGTGTTCGCCGCCGGGTCGTACACGTAGCTGTTGGCGAGGTTGGCGGCACCGTCGGTTCCGCCAACCGAGTACACCTTTCCGTCGTACGCGGCCACGGCGTTGTCCATGACCTTGATCGGGTAGTTGGCCGTGTTGATCCACGGCGGCGCGTACGGGGTCGGCTCCAGGACGTCGCCGGGCTTGCTGTCGCCCCGCCAGGCGGGCGATACGCCGCCCCCCTTGACCCGGATGTTCTGCAGGCGCGCGCCACGCCTACCGAGGATGTCGGAGTTGCCGGCCCGCTCGTTCAGCTCAAACGTGGCCGGTGCGGTGCCGTCGTTGCGGATTGTCGTCGTCGCCGTCTTGGTCTGGCCCAGCGTCAGGCTGCTCTCCACCGATGGCGGGGTAATGGTCAGCCGGCCCGACTTGAGCGCGAAGTCCTCCCGCGTGGCCCGGTCAGCCGCCACATCTATCGTGGACGTGACCGATTTGTACTGTTTTTTCGCCCCGGTGAACGGGTGGTTCCCGGTCAGGGTCGAGAACATCCAGTAGAAGCCGTCGCCGAGTTTGACGTCGTCCGGAGTCGGCCCGGTCACCGCCTTCTCCGCCGGCTTGTCCTCGCTGGTCACTGTCGCATCGTTGAGCCCGGCGCCGGTGTTGCCGTCCAGCACCCGGCCGACCACCAGACCACCCGGGATCGGGTCGCAGGTCCGGTTGACGATCGACACGTTGTCCAGCTCCCACCACCATGCGTAGGTGGCCTGGTAGTGGAACCGGATCCGCACGTCGGACTTCCCGGCCGCCTGCGGCACCGGGATTTCCTCCAGCACCGGACCACGCCGGCTGGTGCTGGTCCAGTGCGACACGTTCTTCCAGGTCGTGCCGTCGTCAACGCTCACGTCGACGTCGGCGAACCCGCCGAGCGCCCGGTAGTCGCTGTTGAACCGCAGCACCGGTGCCGGTACGGCGGACAGGTCCATCGCCGGGGTGATGAGCGCGGTGTCCATCGGCTTGCCGGAACCGGCGTTGTCGCTGTCCGCGATGGCGTACTTGCCGCTGCCGCCGGTGAGGTTGCCCCGGTTCTTCGGGTCGGTGAAGGCCCAGCCGCCGTTGGGGGTGGTGTTCACCACGCTCCAGTCGGCCGGCGTCTCCCCGGACTCGAACTGCTCGGTGACGACCGGTTCGCCGTAGCTGGTCTTGTACCCGGTGGCGTCGCAGGAGGTCTCGACCGCCAGGTCGAAGTTCCGCACCAGGTTGCTGTCACTGACGGTGATTTGTGCCGTGCCTTGCTGGTAAGACGGGTACATCGCCTTGACCGTCAGGCCGTACTCGGCCCCCTGCGGCAGATCGACGCTGTACGCGCCGGTCGCCGGGTCGGTGAAGACCGGGCCGCCTGGCTTGCCGGCCACGTCGATGCGCGCGTAGAGCGGCCAGCCGTGCCCGGAGCCGTCCTTCACCACGCCGCTGACCTTGCGCAGCGGAACCGGGTCGAGCGCGAAGCTCGCCGTCACCGTGCCACTGTCGGGCACGGTCACCGTCGCGGACTTCGACGCGTAGCCGAATGCCGAAGCGGTCACCTCGTGCTGACCAGCCGGCAGGGTCAGCTTGTACTCGCCCTGGTCGTCGGTGACGGTGCCGCTACCGCCGACGCGTACCGTCGCACCGGCGATCGCTCCGCCACCGGACTTGGTGACCTTGCCGGTCACCTCACCCCGCGGGCCGTTCACGCAGTTGGGGAACTTCATCGCACCGATGCGGGTCTGCCAGTTGGCGGAGCTGGTCTGGGACATGTACTCGGAGGTGAACCAGAACGTGCAGCCGTCCGTCGGGTCCACCGACATCGAGCTGTAGTCGCCCCAGCGGGCCGCCGAGTGGGTCTGTGCGCCGGTCCCGGCGATCAGGGTCCGCTCGCTCTGCCCCAGTTCGCCTAGCGGGTCACCCGAGAGTCGCCCGGCCACCCGGATCGACGGGAAGGACGTGCTGCCCGATGACGAGTAGCCGATGGCCATGTTGCCGGTGACGTCCATGGCCGCGCTGGCCATCCACCGGTTCTCGCCGTCCGGCGCATAGGTGCCCTGCTGATGGATAGCCCAATCGGTGGGCGAGTTGCTGCGCAGTTCGTACCACCGTGCGCCGGCGTGGTCGCCGCCGACATCCACGGTGTGGTTGAGCACCATGGAGGCGTGGTCGCCGAAGTTGCGGTAGGCCGCCCGGTACATCAACCGGTCGGCGATCGCGTCCAGCCGCGCCGAGGTGCCCTGCTGCGGGATGCAGGACCGGGCGCCGTTGCACATGTTCGAGTCGAACGGTGCGGTCTCCAGGGACCGGTTCGGGGCCAGGTTGTTGCCGAAGGTGGAGTTCGCCGGGTTGGTCCAGTCGACGTGGAAGTCCCACATCAGCAGCCGGTCGGTGGGCGAGGTGCCCCACGCGTCGTCGTCGAACATGGAGAACGGGTTGGGTGCCCCGGCCGGCGGCGCCTGACCCTCTGCGTCGGCGGGCAGCAGGCCGCCGAAGTCCGGACCGAGGTGGAAGTACACCATCCGGGCCGGCTGGCCGGCGAGCATCTTCTCCCGCTCGAACGCCACCGCTCCGGCGCCGACGAAGGACGGCGCGAACTCGTTGGTGGTCATGTAGTAGGCGTCCGGCCAGATCCCGTACTTCGGGTAGTCGTTCATCCGGGTCTGGTGGTAGAGGAAGTCGTACCGGTAGAAGGCCCCGGTCGGGTCCGGGGTCTGCGAGATCGCCATGCACTGGTGGTTGCCGGCGGATCCGCCCGGCAGGGCGAACTGGGTGATCATCCAACGATCGGCGGTCTCGTCGTAGAGGACCACCGGGTCGCCGTCGTTACTGGTCTCGCACGGTCCGCCGAAGCCGGCGAAGACCGCATTGCCCGGCAGTGGCCCGAGCAGCTTGTTGCCGCTCTTGTCGAACACGGCGTAGTGGAGGTTGACCATCTGGACGTAGTGGTTGGGGCCGACATCGCCGTTGGTGTCCGGCGGAAGCACCCCGTCGACGTTGCCGACGCCCTCGAAGTTGGCCTTGAACTCGGGTACCTGGCTGGCGGTGAAGCCACGCTGTACCTGGCCGCTGCCTTCCTTCGCGGACGGGTTGACGGCGGCGCGTTCCAGCGAACGGGCCGGCTGCGCGGAGGCCTTGGCGCTGCTGCGCTTGGTACCGGCAGGCTTCGCGGAGATGTCACGCAGCTTTGGGGAGAGGTCGTGTTGCGCCGCCTCGCGTACGTCCGCCTTCGCGGCCGGCCGGGCTGCGGGTGCGGCGGGCACCGTGTCGGCGGGCTTCGCCGCGGCTGGTAGGCCACCGACGAGCAGGGCCAACATGGCCAGAACTGCCACCAATGGTCCCGCTCGTAGAATTCTTCGTCGTGTGAGTCGCATGGGACATTTCCTCCTTGCCGAGGCAAACCGGATGTCTCAGACCACCTGGGGGTTTGGGCTACAGGGGTTCGTACTCGTCGTCCGGGTCGGTCCCGAATGACATGTACCGGTAAAATCGCACCGTGCAAACAGTAAAGAGAACGTAAGGCCTGCTGAGTAGAGTGATTTCCGGACATACGTGGGACCAGAGCCCGGACTCATCTGCCTCAGTCGTTGAGCAGCCGCCACGCGGTGAGGGCGAGCCTGGCCCGCATCAGCCCTGTGGGCTCGGTCAGTTCGATGCCCAGGGTCTTTGCGGTCGGTTCGAGTCGGCGGGCGACGCTGCTGTGGTGCAGGTGGAGAAGGTCGGCGGCTCGGCGTAGGGAGCCGGTGGCGCAGTAGGCGTCCAGAACCTCCATGTCTTCTGGGTTGCCTGCGATTCGGGCGACGGCGGCCACGTCGGCGTTGTCGCGTGAGGCGTCCTGAGGTATCTCGGCCAGCAGGGCCAGCGCGCCCAGGTCGGTGTAGCGGATGACGGGTTCGCGCGGGTGGTGAAGCGGAGGGCGGTGCGGGCTTGCCGCCAGGATCGGTCGGGGCTTCCGGTGCGATCTGTCGGCAAGCCCGCACCGCCTGGCCGCAGCTGAGGCGGCTGCACGTTCGCCACCGCGGAGCCTTCGCCTACGTGGAGGCGGAACTGGCAGACGGCGAACGGGCCAGGCTGATGCGCCTGCGCTACGACGGAACCGCCAGCAGGTGGGGCTTTGCCCTCTACTACGCCAGCAGCGACCGCTACGAAGACTCCTTGCTGCCCACCGGCGGCTTCACCGGCACCCCCGGCTCGCGGTCGGCTCCTCGCAGACGACCATGACGACTGGGGCGAGCCCTGAATTACCGGTCCGCGATACGCAACAGCATCGCGGGCCGGTCGGGACGAGGGCGGGACTCAGCGTCCGGCGGCGAACGCCACGAAGACGCTCCAGGCCGGTGCGGCGATGACGAGTGCGGGGCCGGTGGGGATCTTGCTGTCGCGTACGGGGACGAGGCCGGGGAAGTCGTCGGCCACCTCGACGCAGTTGTTGGCGCCCCCGTCGCTGTAGCTCGACTTGCGCCACACCGCGGTGCTGAAGTCGGGGATACGGCTCATGATCTGTGCTCCTCCAGGACGCCCCTGATGAACGCGATGGAGTCCGACGGGGGCAGCGCCAGATCCCGGAGCCGATCGTAGGACAGCCGATAGCGCGTGATCTCGGCCGGATCTTCGATCAACTCGGCGCAGCCGTTGCCCTCGGTGTAGGCAACCGCGCTGCCGTCGGCCTGCCACAGCAGCGTCAAGGAACCGTCCATCAGGTGGTGTGCCCCCGCGGCGAAAGGGAGAACCTGGAGGACGGCCGACGGCGTCTCGGCCATGTCGATGAGATGGGCCAGCTGCTCTCCCCACGCCTTGGCGTCCTTCACCGGGCGGCGGAGCGCGTGCTCGTCCATGATGATCCTGACGGACGGGGCGGGCTTGCGGCGTAGCAGTTGCTGCCGTCCGATTCGCGCTATGACCTGCTCTTCCACCAACTCCGCCTCGTCGTCCGTTTCCTGCGCCCCGGACAACAATTCGCGGGCGACGGCTTCGGTCTGCAAGATCCCCGGAATCCCCAACGTGAACAAGTGCATGATCTGGGCGGCCGGTTCCAGCCGCATGAACTCCTTGTACTTGTCCTTGAAGACCTCCCTGCGGGCCGCCTTCCACAGCTGCACCAGCAGCCCCCCGGACTCGTAGTGCCGGTCCAGGTCCTCCATGACGGCGAGCTTCGAGAGCCGCTGACCCATCTCCAGCCGGTACAGATAGCTCTTGTCGTAGCACGTCTCCTCGGCGAGCCGGCCCAGCGACTTGCCGGACTTCTCCCTCAGGTAGCGCAACGCGCGCCCCAGCGCCGCACGCCCCGACTCCTCGTCCACATCAGCGACTTCGGCCATGTCGGCCCCTCCCTGTTGCCCTGTTCGCAGGCAATCGCGTGCCTCTGCCGAGCGTAGGGCGACGGGCGTGACGATGAGGGCACGAACGGTAATCACCACCCCTGCGAGCCGTTCCCCCACCCGACCCTCGCCGTAAGGAACCGTCATGGCCGATGCCCCGCTCCGTCTGCTCCCCTGGATGTCCCCCGAAGGCAGGCCCTGCTACCTCAGCACGGACAAACCCGACAGCAGGCTCTCCGGGCTGGCCGACGAGGTGGAGGGCGATCAACTCGACTGCGGGGAGGCGGTCGTGGCGGGAGCCGAGGCCGTACTCGCCGACCAGGCGGCCGGTGAGCTCGCGGTCAGGTTCGCGCTCACCAGGGCCATCGAGTCACTGCGCGAAGTGCTCCGGGTCGCGGAGAGCAGGGGTGCGCGCATCCCGGACGGGTTCTGTGCCATCGACGAGGAGACCTTCGACCTGGCGGGTTCCGCCACCGACGAAGTCGTTCGCGCGGCCGTGGCCGACGGCTGAGGCGGCGCGGACGACAGCGGATCGGAATCAGAGCCGAGGCTCAGCGGAAGCCCAGCATGCCGGGGAGCACCTTCTCGGCTGCCATCGCGTACACATTGGCCAGGACGTCCGGCGCCTGGTCGAACTCCTCGTCGGTCAGGGTGCAGCCCATGCGGTCACGCAGCACCTTGCGGGTAGTGGCGACCCGCTCGGCGATCTGAGCCGCGGTGGGCTGCTGGGCGGCCAGCTGGCCGACGAGCCGGCCCAGGCTCAGCCCGCGCTCCTTGGCCAGCTGGGCGAGATGGTCGCGCGTCTCTTTCGGCACCTGGATGGTCGTAGTGGCCATAGTTTCACCATAGAGCCGCTACGGCCCATGGTGACGGTTGTCCCGCGGTACGGAAATCCCCGGAGAATGCCGTTCAAAAGTGATCGCAGGATCTACTCCGTACATACGGTTCAGGCCCACAGCTCACCGTTCCCGTTCGATTACAGTGCTGCGCAGTCGCACGCGAGCGGGCCGACGGGGAAGGGGCGCGGTGAGCACAGGAGCCACAGCCATCTGGGGCCGCGCCGAACAGCAGGACTTCCGCAGCCGGGTGCGCGGCTGTCTGCTGGGCGGTGCCATCGGCGACGCGCTCGGCGCAGCCGTCAGCGGGCTCTCGCTCGAAGAGATCCGCGCGGCCCATGGCGCCGAATCCGTCACCGACTTCGTTCCCGTCCACGGCAGACGCGGTGCGGTCACCGCCGTCACCCAGCTCACCCTGTTCACCGTCGATGGGCTGATCCGCGCCCAGGTCCGCCGCGACACAGGCGCCTGGCACCCGCCCACCGACGTGCACCGCGCCCATTTGCGCTGGGCTGCCACCCAGCACGACTGGGGGCCCGACGAGCGCCGCAAGGACAACGGCTGGCTCGCTCAGCAGGAGTGGCTCTACGCCCGCCGCGCCCCCACCCGGGAATGCCTCAACGGCTTCGGTGACGCCACCATGGGCACCCTCGACCAGCCCAAGCACCCCGCCGCGCGCGACTCGGCCGCCCTCGCCCGCTCCGCCCCCTTCGGACTGCTGGTGGGCTGGGAACCGCAGCTCGTCCTGCAACTGGCCGTCGAATGCGCCGCCCAGACCCATGGCGACCCCACCGCCCTGCTCTCCGCGGGCGCCCTCGCTGTCGTGGTGCACGGACTGGCCCGCGGCGAGACGCTGGACGGCTCCGTCCAGCAGGCCCTGGCGCTGCTCGCCGAGCGCCCCGGCCACGAACAGGTCACCGACGCCCTGCGGCAGGCCCTCGGCTCCGTGCGCCAGGGCATCCCGGGCCCGGCCCTCATCGAGAGGCTGGGCGACACGGACTCCGCCGAGGAGGTCCTCGCCGTCGCCGTGTACTGCGCACTGGTCGGCGAGGACGTCCGGCACGGGCTGCGGCTCGCGGTGAACCACAGCGGACCTTCCGCGGCCACCGGAGCCCTGTGCGGGGCGCTGCTCGGCGCGCTGCACGGCGAGACCGCGCTGCCGCCCGCCTGGCTCGCCGAACTGGAGGGCCGGGCCACGCTCCTCGAACTCGCCGACGACTTCGCCATGGAGATGACCCAGGGACCGGCGCTCCACAGCCCGTCGGCTGCTGCCCCGGGCTGGCTCACCCGCTACCCACGCGGCTGACCGACGTACCCCACCCCTTGCACCCGGCATCGGTGCATCAGCACCTCGGCGCCCTCATCGCTGCGGCGCCTCAGCGCATCAGTTCGCCTGCGTTGACCAGCAGGGACTGCCCGGTGATCGCCCGCGCCCGGTCGGAGGCCAGGAACACCGCCGCCTCCGCCACATCGCCGTCCGTGGCCAGCTCCGGCAGCGCCATCCGTTCGGTGAGTCTGCCCAGCACCTCGGCCTCCGGCACGCCCTCGGTGTGCGCGGTGAACTGCACGTACGCCTGCACCGGCGGACCCCACATCCAGCCGGGCAGCACGGTGTTCACCCGGATCCGGTGCGGGCCGAACTCCCGCGCCATGGAGTACATCGCCGAGGTGAGCGCGCCCTTCGACGCCGCGTACGCCGCCTGCTGCACCTGGGAGGGCGCGGCGACCGACGACTGCGTGCCGATGACGACGACGGAGCCTCCCCGCTCCTTCAGTCCGGGCAGGCAGGCGCGCGTCATCCGCAGCGTGCCGAGCAGATTGACATCGATCACCGACTGCCAGGTGGCGAAGTCCGCGTCCTCGACCCCGCCGAAGTAGCTGTCCCAGGCCGCGACATGGACCACCGCGTCGATCCGCCCGAACCGCCTCAGCGCCAGCGCGGCGAGAGCCTCGCACTGTGCCTCGTCGGTGATGTCGGTGGCCAGATGGGCGGTGTGCCGGCTCCCGGGGTCGATCTCGGCGGCCGACTTGGCGAGATTGGCCGCGGTGCGCGCTCCGAGGACGGCGCTGCCGCCGTCCCGTACCACCATCGCCGCGATCTGATGCCCCAGCCCGGCGCCCACGCCGGACACGATGACGGTTCTTCCCGCGAGCAGCATCGGGTGCCTCCCGGCTCTGGCAGTTCTTCTGACGGGGCGTCAGAGTAGGACGCCGTAGCGGAGTACGGAAGGGGAACGGCATGGGTGACGAGACGCGCAGCGATACGTACGCCGAACTGGCCGCGCTGGGGCCGTACGGAGTCCATCCCGGCCACGCGCTGATCACCATGGTGGAACCGCACCCGGGTCATGAGTACGCGTACAACCACTGGTACGAAAACGATCACTACTACGCAGGCGCGATGGCGATGCCCTGGATGTTCGCGGGGCGGCGCTGGGTGGCAACCCGGGAGCTCCAGGAGCTGCGCTACCCGGAGAAGTCCGCGGTCGCACAGCCGGTCGGCGCCGGGTGCTATCTGTCCACGTACTGGGTGACGGACGGGCGCTACGACGACCACATGAAGTGGACCGTCGGGATCAACAAGCGGCTGAACCGGGACGGCCGGGTCTATCAGGACCGCACGCATGTGTTCACCGCGTTCCAGGGCCACGAGGCGACGGTCTACCGGGACGGCGCCGCCGGGCCCCGGGACTATCACGCCCTCGACCATCCGTACCGCGGACTGATGCTCCAGGTGATCGACGCCGAAGGGGCTGGGCAGCGGGCGGAGTTGCTGGAATGGCTGCGCTCCCGGCATCTGCCGAAGCGGCTCGGCGGCTCACCGGCGGCGATGGTGACCGTCTTCCGGCCCACGCCGCTGCCGGGCGACCGGATGACCTATGTGAAGCAGGTCGAGGGCGTCGACACCCGGCTCACCCTGCTCTGGTTCCTCCAGGAGGACCCGCGGGAGTGCTGGACGGAGCACTTCACCGGGCTCGACGCGGCGGTTGCGGAATCAGGTCTGGGGCGGGTGGAGCTGGTCGCGCCGTTCATCCCGACCGTGCCCGGCACGGACAGGTACGTGGATCAGCTGCGCTGAACGGTCCGTCCGGCGGTGGGCCCCCTCGGCCAGGACGGCGGACCGGTCGAGAGGGCTTCCTGCGGCACCGTTTCGGTGCCGCACCGCATTCTGTGGGTGGGCATGGGTCAGACGTCGACGGAGCCCTTTGCGATGTCGGACACGAAGGCGTTCCACGCACCGGGCACGAAGGTGATCGAAGGACCCTCGGGGGCCTTCGAGTCGCGCACCGCGATCGACTGGACGAGGGGGGACTTGACCTCGACGCAAGCGCCGTTACCCCCGGAATACGACGACTTCGTCCAATTGTCCGTGGCACCCTGACGAATAGCCATGTTCACTCCGGTTCGGATTCAGAGAGTTGTGTGAGTCGCGCCAACTGCGTATCTGTTGGCGTGATCGACGCTACTCGCCAACATCGCTGGGTGAGAGGGCCGTTCACTCGACCGGATGGCATATTCCATGCTGGTCTTCCGCTTTGATGTGGCGACGGTGTACCGTGCCGTCGCCTCACCCATAACATCATCCCTTTTCCCGCATACCGGACTTTGCGGAATGTCTGGTTCAGCCGGTCAGTCGGTGCTGAGCTGGGCGTACGACTTCGCGATGTCGGCGATGTGGTGCCGGGTCTGCTCCACGTTCAGTGCCTGTGCCCGCAAGTGCTCGTACATGACGCTGTACCGCTGCACATCATTGGCTTTCTCCAGATAGAGGTCGCTGGTGACGCCCTCGATATAGACGACGCTGGAGTCCGCGGCATCCGGGAATTCCAGAATGGCGTACTGCCCGTTGATGCCCGGGTGGGCACCCATGTCGAACGGTAGTACCTGCACCGTGACATGGGGCAGGTGCGACAATTCCACGAGCTGTTCCAGCTGCTCGATCATGACCTGCTTGCCGCCGACCATCCGGCGCAGCGCCGCCTCGTCGACGACCGCCCAGAGCCGCAGCGGCGCCTCCTGGGCGGTGATCCGGTCCTGGCGGCGCGCACGGACGTTGACGCGCTTGTCGATGTCGGTCGGCGGCGCCTCCGGCAGCGCGCCGTTGATCAGCGCCTCGGCGTAACTCCGGGTCTGCAACAGGCCGGGGACCACCTGCGGTTCGTACACCCGCAGTGACTCGGCGTCGGTCTCCAGGCCGATGTAGACGCTGTACGGGATGTCGCCGAAGGCATGCCACCAGCCCTGCTGGCGGGATTCCTTGGCCATCTGCATGAGCGAGTCGACGATCCGGTGGTCCTCGACCTCGTACACCCCGCAGAGATCGCGGACATCGCGCTGGCTGATCGAACGGCGGCCGTTCTCCAGGCGGCTGATCTTCGACTGCGAGACCAGCAGTCGCTCCGCCACCTCCTCGGCCGTCATGCCCTTGAGCTCGCGCAGTCGGCGCAATTCCTGGCCCAACCGGCGTCGCCTGACGGTGGGATTGACGTTGGACGGCACGGAAACGGCACCTCCGGCTATGTAGCTGTGCGTATCTACTGCTCAGCAGATTGCCACCCGTGGGGCCAGTTGCGCTGGGAAATGGCCACACGCAGGCGCGCGGGGCAGCCGGTGGACCGGCTGCCCCGCGCGTGGTGCGGCTCCCGAACCGGGTCTTGGGGACGTCGGTGCGGCGGTATTTCGGTTGCGCTGGTGCAGCGTGCCGCCCTAGTGGGCGGCGGTGTGCACCATGCTGTCGCGACGGGACTGCGACTGCACTTGCGGTTGCAACGGCCCTCCCGCCGCCTGGTTGCGGCGCGGCTGGGCGATCGCCCCGTTCTGGACGTCCATCACGGCGTGCGCCACGAGTCCGCCCATCGGGTCGTGCCTGATCAGGTCCCGGAGCCGGGAGCGCGATGAGCGCCCCTCGTTCCCGGGGTAGAGGTGCTTGCCGAGTCCGACCGCGTGGGCCAGCGCGGCGAGCGCCGCGGTCCGCGGGTCCGGCGGAACGCCGGTGCGGATCGCACTGTCCAGCCTGGCTCTGATGTCCCGGCTGATTGCCGTGTCCGTCGCCTGGTAGCGAGTCGTCGGCAGCACTCCGCACATCTGGCCCGCCACGGCATGCACCATGCCGCACCGCTCCAGATGAGCGAGGTAGATCTGGCGCAGCCCCAGCCGGGGTCCGCCAATCCAGTGGACCGCCCGAACCGGGCTGCCGCGTCGGCGCAGCAGTTCCAGTGCGGAGTCCAGAGTCGGATCTCCTGTCGGCCGTGGCATCACCACGGCGATACGATCCCCGTCAGGGGCTATCCGTCCTGCCAGAGCCAGCTCCACTAGCTGAGCTCCGGCGAGGCCGAGGTCGAGCGACTGCGGCTGCGCTGTGGTACCCGTGGTCGGGTCCAGAGCGAGCAGCAGAAGCTCCTCCGGAATTGTTCTGCGGCTCCTGCCCATCCATGCCTCCCCGCGTGGATGAATGACAGAGTGACCCCTCTCACATTGGTCTGTCGAGAGCGCCTGGGTGCTTCGTACGGGAACCGGTAGGTATGTCGTTCTCGTCTGGCAGCGCAACCGAGGGTTCACACAGGACACTGGTAGATGGTTCGGACAGCGCGGGGGCGGCCCCGCAGCGCAGGAGGAGGCATCGGTGGCGGGCGAGTCCCCCGACAAGTCGGAGCAGCAGAAGTCGTCGGGAACGGCTCGGAGCGAACGCGATCCGCGGCTTGCCGTCTTCCGTGAACCGGCCTCCCCGGCGGAGTCCGGCGGCAAGCAGGGCACGGCGACGGCGGTCTTCCGTACGAAGCCGGTCGAGAGCGGCGAGGACGCGGAGGGCGCCGCGGACGCCGAGGGCACGGAGAACGGCTCTGAGGCCTCTGCGGCGACCTCCACGCCATCCGGGTCCGCCGAGCCCGGGGAGGGCGACGCGCGGCTGCGTGCGGCGGTGGCTGCGTGGGTGGGGGAGGGTGACGGCGACGCCGCAGGCGTTGCTGCCGGGGAACCCGAGGAACCCGAGGCCGCCGACGACGCTGCGAAGCCCGAGGCGGTCGCGGAGAGCGACACGCCCCCGCCGGCGGATGAGGTGGGGGAGAGTGGGACGGACTCCGCCGACGCGACCGCGGACGAACCGGCTGCGTCGAGTGCGGATGTGGCTGAAGTGGCGGACGACGCCGCAGAAGCAGACGCAGACACCGATCACGATGCGGATGACGAGGCCGCCGACAAGCCTGCGGCGTCCGATGACGCCGCAGCCGCAACGACTCACGAGGACGCGGACGAGGACGAGCCTGCGGTCTCCGGTGACGCCTCCGACGAGACCCGGGTCTCCGAGGGGCGCGAGGAGAGCCACGCCGCGGACGCCGCGGACGCCGCGGACTCCGAGGGCAACAAGAACGCCGGTGACAGCGAGCCCGCGGCGGCTGACGACGCCGATGACGACGCGACCAAGGGCGCCGACGCCGACGTCGTGGACCCCGCCGAGGACGCCGGCGACACCGGTGACACCGACGGCACCGAGCCCACTGCGGACAAGCGCGGAATCGATCAGCCCACGGCCGTCTTCAAGGCGGTCCGGCGCGACCGGATCGACCAGCCGACGACCGCGCTGAAGATCACCCGTCCCTCGGCGAAGCCCGAGGAGAAGCCGGAGCCCGAGAGCCCCGCCGAGCGCACCAGCCAGTTCGTACCGCTCCGCCGCGACGACGCACGCCCCGCCCCGGCGCCTCGCAAGCCCGAGACGACTGGATCCGCACGCACCCCGGCCGCCCGGCCGAGCCCGGCCCCGGCCCCCGCTCCCTCGCTCAGTGGCGCCGAGCGCACCCGGCAGCAGCCGATGCCGCCCAGGCCGCCGCTCGACCTGCTGGCCGAGCT
The DNA here is from genome assembly GCF_053599875.1 of Streptomyces sp. NPDC005151. NCBI lineage: Bacteria > Bacillati > Actinomycetota > Actinomycetes > Kitasatosporales > Streptomycetaceae > Streptomyces > Streptomyces sp. NPDC005151. The sequence goes on from NZ_JBSFYR010000083.1 coordinate 27,730, forward strand.
GACGAACACGCCCCCGCCCCCGGAGACGCCGGTCCGCACGGCCGTCCGCCGGGTCAAGATCTGGACCCCGCTGGTCCTGCTCCTCCTGGTCGTCTTTGCGATCGCGCAGGCTGTGCGCCCGTTGCCGGCGCCCGAGCTGCAACTGACGGCGAAGCCGACGTACACCTTCGAGGGAGGGAAACCGTCGCTGCCGTGGCCGAGCGAGGGTCAGGGCTACATGGCGGCGACCGGTCTCGGCACGGTGGACTCGTTCGGCGAGCAGAAGGCCGTGCCGATCGGCAGTGTGGCCAAGGCGATGACCGCGTACATCGTCCTCAAGGACCACCCCTTGAAGAAGGGCAAGGCGGGTCCGTCCATCACGGTCGACGCCAAGGCGGAGTCGGACGGCAAGCTGGACTCGGTGGGCGAGTCGACCCTCAACACCGTGAAGGTCGGCGACAAGCTCACCGAGCAGGAGGCCCTCTCGGCCATCATGATTCCGTCCGCGAACAACATCGCGCGACTGCTGGCGCGCTGGGACGCCGGTTCCGAGGAGGCGTTCGTCAAGAAGATGAACGACACCGCCAAGTCCCTCGGCATGAAGAACACCACGTACACGGACCCGTCCGGACTCAACGCGACCACGGTCAGTTCGGCCGAGGACCAGGTGAAGCTCGGCCAGAAGCTGGTGGAGATCCCGGCGTTGATGGCGATCACCGTGCTGCCGTCGTGGACCGACCCCTCGGGACATGAGTGGCGGAACTGGAACAACCTCGTTCCGTTCAACGGCTCGCTCGGCATCAAGACCGGCTCCACCACCAAGGCCGGCGGCAACCTGCTCTTCGCCGCCCACAAGATGGTCGGCGACACCGACCAGCTGATCGTCGGCGCCGTCCTCGGCCAGCACAAAGGGCCGTCCATCATCGACACGGCCAACGCGGTCAGCAAGGACGTCATGATCGCGACGCAGGACCTGCTGGAGGACGCGAAGGTCATCAAGAAGGGCGATGTCGTCGGCACCGTCTCCGACGGTCTCGGAGGTACGGTCCCGGTCGTCGCGACCGAGGACGTGTCGGCGGTCGGCTGGCCCGGTCTGACGGTCAGGATCGAAATGACCGACGACGGGAGGACGATCCCGCACTCGGCGGCCGCCGGGACCCATGTGGGCACGCTCACCGTCGGTGAGGGAGCCAGTCAGGTGACGGTCGCGGTGGCGCTGCAGAGCGATCTGGCGGAGCCCGGCTTCGGCCAGAAGCTGACCCGCATCAGCTGACGCTATTCGGGGAAGGGGGTGCCGGTCCCGGCACCCCCTTCCCTGTTTCGCACGTGTTAGCGTCCCCGGACAACCGGGGAGCGCCGGACCGCGTCCTCACACGTGTACCGAATGGGGGGCACGGGCGCGAAGTACGGGGACAGGGGTACGGGGAGCAGGGGTACGGGGCCGGCGGAGACGGGGAGAGACCGTAGTGACCACCGCGGAGCCGAGATCCGGCCGTGCAGCGGCCGGGAGCAGCGATGTGCGAGGCGACGTGACGAGCGGCAGCGGTGGCGGGAACACGGGCGTCCGGCTGCCGGCCCCGCGTACCCCCGAACCCCGGGCCGAGGTGCCACGGCGGACCCGCGCCCGGCGGCTGCTGCGTCACCCCGTCACCATCGCGACGGCGGCCGCCGCGGTCACCCACATCCTCTGGTTCTTCTTCCTCGCGAACAGCGGCGGCGACCTCGCGGCGCAGGATGCCTGGGCCGAGTTCGTCGGCCGGCATCCGGGTACCGCGTACAACCTCGCCTGGTACGGGGGCATGCACCCCGTCTCGTACAGCGTCGTGTCGCCGTACGTGATGTCGGTGCTCGGTGTCCGTACGACGATGATGGTCGTCGGGACCGTGTCGGCGGCGCTGACCGCGCTGATCCTGGTCCGGGTGCGGGCCGTCCGCAATCCGCTCGCCTGCTCGCTCGCCGGGGTGTTCGCGTATCTGTGCAACGCGCTGTCCGGACGCGTGACGTTCGGGCTCGGCATGATGTTCGCGGTGGGTGCGGTGGCCGCGGTGTTCTGCTGGCCCTACCGCTGGCGGTACAAGCGGTGGGCGAAGGCGGCCGTCGCCGCCCCGCTGGCCGGGCTCGCGACGGCGGGCAGCCCCGTGGCCGGACTCTTCCTGGGTGTGGTCGCCGCAGCGCTGTTCCTGAACAAGCGGCGCCCCGGGGCGTACGCGCTGGGCCTGGCCCCGGTCGCGGTCGTGGCGCTGTCCGCGTGGCTGTTCCCGTTCTCCGGTACGCAGCCGATGTCCATCTCGACCCTGTCGTTGCCGTTCCTCTTCGCGGTCCTCGTCTTCGTCCTTGTACCGCGCGACTGGAAGACGGTCCGTACCGCAGCCGGCGTGTACGGCGTCGGGACGCTGCTGACCTATGTGGTCGACTCGCAGATCGGCTCGAACGTGACGCGGATGGCGATGCTGTTCGCCGGTGTGGTGCTGCTTGCCGCGCTGCCGTACGCGGTGCCGCGCTCCCGGCGCTGGTACGCGCTGGTCCTGGCGTTCGTCGGGCTGAACTTCTGGATCGGCTTCAAGGGCGTCGACGACATCGCCCGGACCGCCCCCACCGCCTCCTGGACGCGCGAGCTGGCCCCGCTCGTCAATGAGCTGCAGGAGGTCGGCGCCGAGCGCGGCAGGGTCGAGGTCGTGCCCGCGAGCAGTCACCGGGAGGCGTCCGCACTCGCGTCGTACGTCAACCTGGCCCGCGGCTGGAACCGGCAGGCGGACATGGAGCGCAATCCGCTCTTCTACGACGACACCCTGAACTCCGGGAACTACCGCCAGTGGCTCGACCGCTGGGCCGTGCACTACGTGGTGCTCCCCGAGGGGGAGCCCGACGCCAGCGGCGCGGTGCAGGAGGCGGAGCTCGTCCAGAAGGGGCAGCCGTATCTGCGCAGGATCTGGTCCGACTCCAGCTGGCAGCTCTTCGAGGTCGACAGCCCGGTGCCGCTGGCCGATCCGCCGGCGACCGTGAACCGGGCCAGTGCGGGCGAGATGACCATCCACGTGAAGCGGGCGGGCCGGGTGCTGATCCGGATTCCGTACTCGCGCTGGCTCGCCCTCGTCGACGACGAGGGCAAGAGCGTGGAGCGGCCGCAGGAGACCGAGGCGTCCAAGCAGCGCGCGGACCAGGACAGCCCGCGGACCTTCGTCAACACCAACGGCTGCCTGATCAAGGTGGATGAGGACGCCGACGGCGACGAGTGGACGGAACTGCTCGCGCCGCGCGCCGGGGTGTACCGGCTGGCAGCGCCGTACCAGCTCTCGCCCGGCACACCGTGCCCGGAGGAACTTCGCTGAGCGGTGCAGCGGGCCTCCGGGCTGCGGTGAGCGGGGTGGCCGGGCGTTACAGGCGCTTCGCGCTCCACTTTCTTCAAATGCCGAGCACCGCTTCAGGAGCGAGGCGGGGGCCGTTTGTCACCGAATCCAGTCGTCGGGGCGGGCTGAGCACATCGCCTCGGAGTGTGACGCTGGTTCCTCCGCGCGGCTGATCACGCAGTCCAGGTCTCGTACCCCGCGACCATCCGAGTCGGCCGCGCAGGCTGACGACACGCGTTGGGCGGCGCTTGATGATGAGGCACATGAGCATTCGCCCGGCCCTCTCCACTGTCACTGCCGTTGCAGAGCCGCCCCGTTGGGCGGTCCGGGCCGCCCATCTGACCACGCTGGTGGTGCTGCCGAGCGGACTGTGGCGTATCGCCCTGGTGCTCGGATGCCCGGCTGGTTACAGCGACGCGGGCTTCGCGGGCTTCGAGACGATCGGCGCGAAGGTGTGGATGCTGACACTCAGCGTGCTCTGCGAGCTGGGCGCCTTCCTGACGATCGGTCTGGTACGACCGTGGGGCGAGATTGTGCCGCGCTGGATACCGCTGATCGGGGGGCGAAAAGTCCGTCCCATGGCCGCCGTCGTCCCTGCCGCCCTTGGCGCAGCGGCCCTGACCCTGATCTGGGCCAACGTCCCCTGGTGGTGGACATACCCGCACGATGACATGACGCACACCGGAAACCTCGTCGTCGGCATCCTCTACCAGCCATTGGTCCTCTGGGGCCCGCTACTCGCCGCCGTCACCATCTCCTACTACCGCCGCCACCGCTCCCCGCATCGCCGGGCAACGACCGCCGGCTGAGTGCCGGACCTTGCAGCCCGGCCGGATTCGGTGACGAACGGGCCCGTCCAGCAGATCGCCAACCTGTTCGGCGTGCCCCGCTCCACGGTGTACGGGCACCTGGACAAGAGGAAGGTCCGCCTGCTGAAGAACATCGCAGGCGTGGCCATCGCGCCCGCGCCGCGTCGCCCGACCGTCCGGGAAGTCAGGCCATGGCTCGGCCGGTAGCGGCGACCAGTTCGTCGGTTGCTGCGATGGCGGCCTCGCGGCGGGAGGCCAGGACGGTGTGGTTGGCGGCGTCGCGCAGGTTGAACGCGGCCAGGGCAGCCTGACGAGCCGGCTCAGCAAGGGATCGTTCAAGGACAGATACCGCTACCAGTGGGCCGGTTACGGCCGAGCGCGTGGCGCGGGAGGCCGTGCGGGCTGCCTCGACGGCTTCCTCGCTCGCGCCGTCCAGACGAAGGACTTCTCGATGCCACATAGCCCGCCGATGGTCGCCCAGGGCGGCCACCAATTCGCCCAGCGCCCTGCGCAGCGCTTCTTCCCTCTGGTCAACACGGGCAGCACTCTGAGCGATCCGCGCACTCTTGATCTGAAGCAGCCCGGTGAGCGCGCCCCCGAGCAGTGTGCCGACCACGGCAATGATGCTGGGCCACATCGCGAAGTCCTCCTTGGACAGCAGTGCTGAGGCGGGTTGGAGTCAGCCGCTCCCCTTCAACGCCGTGTTCCGGTGCAGTGCCAGGAGCAGAACGCCGGCAGGGTCCGGGCAAGGATGCCCGCCGGGCGCACCACCTGGCAGGCGCGATTCCAGTCAGCTCCCGATGTCCTTGATGAGACGTCCTGCTGAGACGTCCGGTTGCCGATCCGGACCCTCCGTCCCGAGGCCCGGTCAGGCGCGCCGGAGTGGGGAAACCCAGGCGCTCGTATAGCTCGTTCGGGTGCGCACCTCGTGCAGGCTTCAGTCATGATGTCCAGGATTATCCTCACGATGTGTTTCCTCGTGGAGGTGAAAGAAGATGGCGACGTATGTCACGTTGCTGAACTGGACCGATCAAGGGGTCCGAAACTACAAGGACACTGCGAAACGCGCCGAGGACTTCGCCGCAGCGGCACAGAAGCTCGGGGCGAAGCTTTTGAGTATCTACTGGACCGTCGGTCCATACGACCTCGTGGTCGTCGTCGAGGCGCCCGACGACGAAACCGCCACCGCGACACTCCTGCAGCTCGGCGGAGTGGGCAACGTCCGTACCACGACTCTGCGGGCTTTCGGTCAGGAGGAGATGGATCGCATCATCGCCAAGGCTGGCTGAAGACCTCCACACACTGCAAGCGATGGCGTCCGGCAAGCCGACTCAGCAAGCCCGGCTTGCACGTGTGTTGGCGGTCTGCTGGGGAGTGTCCAAAGTCGTCCGCCTGCGTACATGCCAGGTCTGCCACGGCGCCCGAGCCGACCGGATGTCCGTCCGCGTACGCGAGGACGGCCGTGAACCCTGGCTCGGTGGCGTGCTTGCCCAGGTGGACACGCGACGCGCACGAACGGGGTCCACTTGGTGCGCGGCCGGACCTGCGACCTGCAGGGCCGACTGCTCGTATCGGTCGTGCAGGAGGGGCCGCTCCGCAGGCTGGGCAGCCGACCGCCGCCCAGCCTGCGAAACGTCCCGACGCGCCTTACTTCTTCAAAGGGTCCAGGCAGAGGACGAACTTGTCGGCGTCCCACTCCTGCGCGAGCGCGGCCTCGCCGACGGTGCAGGAGTTGATGTCGAAGGTGTTCTCGACGACCTTGACGACCTTGTAGTTGGCGTCCTTGTCGTCGCAGCCCTTGGTCTCGACGTCGGGGTTGTTCTCGGCGCCGGTGACCTTGACGCAGTCTCCGACACCGGCGTGTACCGGGGAGTTGAAGACGTAACCGATGCCGAGCTTCACCACCACCGCGACGACGATCATGACGACGACACTGAGAAGCTTCTTCAGCTTGCTCTTCTTGGGGGGCGCGGTAGCGGGCGCAGGCGCGGCCCCGGGTATGGGCTGCCCCTGCGGGAATTGCGGGGCGGCGGGGGGCGTCGGAGCGCTCATCGGCGGTCTTCCTAGAGGTCGAATGGAGATCGAATGGGCGCACGTTACACGAAGTATAAGAACCAGGTAAACGCGAGGTAAGAAGGAGTCCTCGATGTCCCTGTCTGACCTCAGTGGGTCATCACTTCTGGCGGCGCCAGCGTTGGCACGCTTGGAAACTCGGCAAGCAGCGGGGCTGGGCTCCGCCCGGGGAGCGTCGTCTTGCCAGGGAGCGATCGACTCTCACGGCTGCGGAGCATGGGAGGAGGTTGAATCGTTCCGGGTTCGGTAGAGACTCTAAGTTGTGGCTGTGACCAGCGGTTTTGGCTGGTTCTGGAGGTAGTAGGTGGCTTCGTACTCGGCGG
>NZ_JBSFYR010000084.1:0-32862 GCF_053599875.1 Streptomyces sp. NPDC005151
CACCGCACGGCGGCGGAGCTCAAGGGGGTAACGGGAAGGTCTTGCCATGACTCGATCCTTTCATGAAATCGAGCCTCTACTCGAACCGGGGCGGTGCGGTCCGAGGCGTCCTGCGGCCAGTTGTAGCTGCCGGCCTGGACAGCGGGCGCGGAGAGCACCTTCTGGTTCACCGCGCCGAACACGTCAAGCACCCCACCGCCGGTCTGGTCGGCGCCGGCAACCTTGCCGCCGGTGCGGGCCGAGGAGACCAGGGCGGCCTTGATCTGCTGCGCGGTCCAGTCCGGGTGGGCCTGGCGGACGATGGCCGCGGCGCCCGCGACATGCGGGGTCGCCATGGAGGTGCCGGACATCGTCTGGTAGGCGTAGATACCACGGCCGCCGGCGTTGGCCGCCGAGATGTCGACGCCGGGGGCGGCGATCTCGGGCTTGAGGGTGTGGGTGACGGCCACCGGGCCGCGGCTGGAGAACCACGCCGTGCTGTCATCGCGGTCGACGGCACCGACGGTCAGCACGCCGGGCACGCAGCCGGGCGAGGAGACGGTCTCGATGCCCGAACCGGCGTTGCCGGCGGCGACGACGAACAGGGTGTGGGTGTTCTGCGAGAGCTGCTTCGTGGCCTGGGCCATCGGGTCGTTGCAGTCGCCGATCGTAGGGTTGCCCAGGCTCATGGAGACGACGTCGGCCTGCTGGTCGACGGCCCACTGCATACCCGCGATGATCCAGGAGTCCAGGCCGTAGCCCTGGTCGCTGAGGACCTTGCCGATGAGCAGGGAGGTACCGGGGGCGACGCCCTTCTTGCGGCCGTCGCTGGCCGCTCCGGACCCGCCGACCGTGGAAGCGGTGTGGGTGCCGTGGCCCACCCGGTCGTCGGTGGTCTTGGAGTCCGTGAAGTTCTTGGAACCGGCGACCCGGTTCACCAGGTCCGGGTGCTCGGCGTCCACGCCCGTGTCCAGCACCGCGACCTTGGTGCGCTTGCCGTCGTAGCCGGCCGCCCAGGCCTCCGGCGCGTGCACCTGCGCGGTGGACCGGTCCAGCGTGCCCTCGACCTTGCCGTCCAGCCACAGCTTCTTCAGCGTGGAGGCAGCACGTGAGCGGGTGTTGGTGATGTCCTGCCAGAAGGCGGCGGCAGTGTCCTTGCCGGCCTTGAGCGCAACGCCGTCCACAGCCGGGAGGCTCAGGCCCCGCTCGGCCCCGCGAGGGGCCGCCGGCGCGCTGTCGGCAACGTTCACACTGTTCTGGTAAGTGGCGATAAGTGGCAGCGTGTCGGTGTGTGTGTCGTCGTATCCCTGGCGGATGAGCCCAGTGACGTTGAACAGCTGCTCGTCGACCTTGCCCTCGGCGATCGCCTGGGAGGCGTCCTCCGGGTAGACGTAAAGGTCCTTGCCCATCTGATAGGTCTGGACCATGGGCTGCGTGCCGTCCTCGCGGGGCAGCACGGCCGCCGAGCTGTGGCCCGACGTGTCCGTGGTCACCAGCACCTTGTCGCCGGTGACGAGCGTGACCGGCACCTGCTTGCCGCCCGTTGCTTTGGTACCGCTGCCGATGATGGGCCTCTTCCCCGAGGCACCGTCAGGCGGCGTATCCGCCGCCCCGGAAGGCGCGACCGCGGTGACGGCCAGGACGGCGGCGGTCGCCGCGCCCAAGGCTATACGCGTTATGGAACGCATGAATCTCCCCACTTGATACCGCGAACAAGCCGTGCTGCCTGGCAGACATGCGGATGGCATAGGGATGCCGCGCGTGACGGGTTTCCCGCGTGTCGGTTTTCCGTCACGCGGTCACATCTATTGGTTCGTCAGCTCGGTGGGGCCTCGGCCTGGCAGTTGGGGGTATGCCCCGCCGGACCGACGCTCGACGGCCTGATCGCCGGTTTCGTCATCGTGCCCGTCGCCATCGCAATGCCGTTCCTCATCCCCGAGCAGCCGAGAGCCGATTGGGACTCGGTCAGGTACCCGTCGGCGTGCGCGCGCCGCCGCGCCGGTAGACACCTCCAGCCCGGATCACGGGCACGCCGGCGGTGAAGCGGGAACCCGCCAGGAGTTGGCGGCCACCCTCGCAGGGTGACCACCAACAGAGGGAGACTCCTCGGCCCTCAGGCCGAGGAGGAGGAGGTCAAAGCCAGCCCGCACGTGCGGCGTGCCACCCCAGTTGCAGGCGCGAATCCGCTCCGGCAAGGTCCATCAGACGGCGTGTCCGTCGCTCCACGGTTCGTATGGAGAGGCCGAGTTGGGAGGCCGCCCGCCGGTCGGAGATCCCTGCCAGCAGCAGGGCGAGGACCTCCAGTTCCCCCTCGGTCGGCTGCTGATCGGCTGTCGCCTCCACGCGCACACTCGTGGTGGTGGTGTACAGCGGCCGGGCGTGCGCCCATTCCTTCTCGAAGAGATGGACCAGGGCCGTCAGCAGGCCGCTGCGGTGCACCACGATGGCGCTCGGCTCACCGCCGGAGTCCGCCATGTCCAGTGGCACCATGGCACGCTCCCGGTCCGACACGACCATCTTCAACGGCAACGAGTCGACCAGGCGAAGCTCGAGACCCGCCGTGATGGCCGCCCGCACGTCCCGCGCTACGTCGGGACCGTCGAGATAGTTCTTGGCAGCCACGACCCGGAAGTCGACTCCGCGGTCCAGCGCGGAACTCTCCGACATGTCGGCGTCTTCGCGCGGCACCGCGATGGGCGCGCCGACGAGGAAGACAAGCAACTCCTGCTGGGCGCCGCGCTGCAGTTGGTGGAACCGGTGTGCGACCTGCTCCACGCCGACGACCACCTCCACGACGCTGCCCGCAGGGTGTGCGGCGATACTGCGGTACTGCTCGGTCAGCATCGAGAACGCGGTCTCGGCCTGGCGCAGCGCGTTGCGCTGCTCGACGAGAAGCGGAGCCAGAGCCACCGAGGGCGGTGTGAGCCGGTAGCGGGCGGGCTGGCGGCCGGCCCCGCAGTCAGCCGAGTCAGGTGCCCCGCTCCCGGCCTCGGTGGCGACCGCCACCAGGCCACGTGTCGCCAGGTCGAGCAGGATGCGGGTGGTCTCGGCCTTCTCAAGTCCGGTCTGCCGGGCGAGCTCCTGCGCGGAGGCTGTCGGGCGGGCCAGCATTGCAGTGTAGATGGCCTCTTCGGCCGGTCCCAATCCCAATGCCTGCAGCATCCAGCTCCCCCCTCGGGCGGCCGCCGTGTCTGGACCTTGGCGCAACTCGGGTGGACCGAGCAGATTCTTCCCAGCCGAACCGTATCCCACTGTCAGGACGTCGCCATTGGCTGCTGCCTGTTGTACACGTCACCTGGGACGCCCGGACCGGCCTCCCGGGTGCGAGACACCTCGCAACGAGGGCTCCGCGACATGGCTGGTGCTGTGATTCGTGCCCCGCACGCTGATCTGTCGACCACGCTTGAGCGGCGTGCGCTGCCGCGGAACCGGTGGGTGCGCCCCGACAGGGACGTTCGTGACAGGAACCGTCACAGTCCTGACCGCCCCACCGGCCCGGCGTCGGCCATCGACATTCCTGAAGAGCGCTCAGACGGGAGGCGAACGTGCCCCGGATGACCCGAGTCTTCGACCTGCGGCTCCGCCACCGGGCGTGACCAGCGGATGCGCCCGGGTCATGGCGGAGACCGGTTCGGTCGTCCCGGACGGCGATCCTGGTCAGTGCCACACTTTCCTGCTCCCCGCCCCCCGACCTGCACATCTGCGTCGCACGCGCCGCGGACCGGGTCGTCGTCCCGGTCCCCGCAGGCGTTTCCCCGCCTCGCATGGGCCGCTGACCCGGATCCCGGGCCCGTCCGCACCCAGCGACATCGAACGCGACCGGGTCGAAGGAGTGCACGGGCCACGCACCCTGCACGTAGTGCTGGTCACCGCACAGGGGCCATCGTCCGGCGGGGCGCGGCTCACCCACGGCCGGGCCTGCCTAACGTACGGGGAGTACACCACCTGCCCGGGAGGTCCCGTGCCCCGTAAGCGTCCGAAGACAGTCGCGCGTCCCTTCGAGGCCATCGAACCACCGCGCAATGCCGAAGTAATGATCGGCGTGGTGTCAGTGACCTTCCTGGTGGTGCTCCTCGGTGCCCTGTCCGAGTCCCCGGTGTGGCTTCTCGGGCTCCTTGTATTCCTGCCGGGGACGGCGTCCGCGCTGTGCACCGTACGCCAGACGAAGTTCGTGTCTGCATGGACCACGCTTGTGGTCATCGTCACCGTGCTGGTCCGGCACGGTGACGGGCGGTCGTGGCTCGACAGGATCCTCATGATGCTGCTCACCCTCGCCCTGGGCGCGGCCTCCGTCTACGCCTGCCACCGTCGTATCCGCCGCGTGCACGAGATGCTGCGGCTGCGCTCCACCGCTGCAGCAATGCAGCGCCACATCCTGCGCCCTCTGCCTCTGCTCACCGACGACGTCCTGGTCGACGGCGTGTACGAGCCCGTACAGGAGGACCGGCTCATTGGCGGCGACATCTACGACGTCGTCGTCTCTCCGTGGGGAACCCGGGTTCTGATCGGCGATGTCCAGGGCAAGGGCCTGCCCGCGGTCGGCGCCGCGTTCGCCGTCATCGGCGCCTTCCGTGAGGCGGCCCACCGAGAGCCCACCCTGACCGCGCTCGTCGATGCCCTCGATGCCTCTGTCGTACGGCACAACTCCTACGCCGCACAGACCGGCGACGACGAACGGTTCGTCACAGCGCTCATCGTCAACATCGACGCGCACGACGAGGTACAAGTCATCAACTGCGGGCACATTCCATTGCAGTTGCTGCACAACGCCACCGTCATCACGCCAGTCCTCGACTCCGGCGTCCCCCTCGGTCTCGCCGAGCTCGCCGCCGAACCCGCGACCGTCGACTGGTTCACCTTCCCACCCGGCGCGACGCTGCTGCTGACCACCGATGGGCTCACCGAGACCCGCGCCGCCGACGGCACGTTCTACCCCGTCACCGAACGCCTCACCAAGCGCGTATCTCTCTCCCCCACCGACCTGCCGCACGCCCTCTACGACGACGCGCGCGCGTTCGCCGGAGAGGGCGGCCAGCACGACGACGTCGCGATCCTGTCCGTCCGACGGTCACCGTTCCGCTGAGTACATCACGGCGCGCATCACGCAATCGACCGTTACGCCCGCCACCTGCGGGACGCGCTCCCGCACGCCACGTCGCTCGCCTCCGCCGGCGACCCCGGTCTCCGAGGCCGAGCGCAACACCCGCGACATGTTCGGCGACTACATCGACGTCTACGACTTCAAGTGGGCCGCCGACGACGGTGCGACCGTCAAGGTCTTCCACGAGAGCCGCGTCGAGAACTCAGCTGAGCTCGCGGATGAACTCTTCCGCCCGAGGCCATTCGCCGTAGCCGGATGCAGGGTTGAGGTGTCCGACCGGGCCGAGATCCACGAGACGGCTCCCCCATGCCCGGGCGAGATCGGCGGCGCGACTGAAATCGGCCAGGGGGTCGTTCGTGCTCGCCGCGACGATGCTGGGGAAGGGCAGGGTTGTCCGCGGCGCAGGCAACCAGCCATTTTCGCGCAGGGCCTCCAGGGTGGGGTAGCCCTCGGGCAGCGGCGTGCCGAAGTCCGGCGGCGCCGCCAGCAGCGCGCCCTTGATCGGACGCCGGTGTCGTTGCGCCCAGTGCGCGGTGGTCATCACTCCGGCGCTGTGGGCGATCAGAACGACCGGGTCGGAGATGCCCGACAGCACCTCGTCCAGGGCTGCGACCTGGGCGTCGCAGTTCAGCCTGTCGCTTTCCAACGGCGGAACGGTACGGGCATCGGCGAGCTTGTTGGCAAGGATGGTCTGCCAGTGATCCGGCATGTGATCGCGCAGTCCGGGGACGATCACGATGGTCGGCGGTGCGGTGAGGGTCATGTCTGCGGCTCCAGGTTCCTGAGCGCCACGTCGGACAGCAGGCCCAAGCGGCGCAGATCTCTTTCGTAGTAGAGCTTGCCCAAGGCGAAGGCCACGCTGCTCAGGACCGCGACAAGCGGGATCACCTGCAGCGCGCCGCGCAGGCCCATGCGGTCCGCGAGCATGCCCGTCACCGCGGTTCCCGGGGCAATCCCCAGCAGATTGTTGGCCAGGGTGAGTGTGGCCATGGCCGTCGCCGCGACGGCGGCAGGGGTCAAATTCGCCACCATGGCGGCCGCCGGGCCGGCCGTGGCGTTGGACAGCAGGGCCCCGGCGCCGATCACTACGAGCTGCAGCGGGCCGGTCGGCAGTTGGAATCCGGTCATCAGCAGCACGAGCGACCCGAGACTGCAGATGATCGCGACGGTCCACTTCCGGGCGCCGATCCTCCGGCTGAGGCGGTCGGCGACCATCCCGCAGAGGATCATGCCCACCCCTATGATCAACGCGAAGCCCCCGGAAACCAGGCCGGCCTTCGCGGGAGGCATGTCGTAATAACGGTTGAAGAAGCTGGGCATCCAGACGAGCAGGGCCGTCGCGATGAACATCTGCAGCCCGCTGCCGATGTAGGCGCAGAGCACGGAGACCGATGAGAACAGCCGTGGCAGCAAGGTCCGGATCGGGATCTTTTCGCCGGATGTGCCGCTGTTACCCCGGTTACCTGGACCCAGCCTCTTTTCCTTGACCACCATGGCGAAGATCCCGGCAAGGACCAGTCCGAAGATCCCCATGGCACCGAACGACCAGCGCCAGCCGTGTGCTTGGGCGATGACGCCGCCGATCGACACGCCCAGCACAGATCCGAAGGCCCCTCCCGCGATGAACGCGCCGGAGAGCGTGGCCCGCAGACCGATGGGGAAGACGCTGAGGACCACCGCGATGCCGACGCTCCCGTAGGCCGCCTCGCCGACACCGACTATGAACCGGCCCAGGAACATCTGGCCGTAGCTCGCCGACACCGCGCAGCCCAGCGTCGCCAGGCTCCACACCGTCGCGGCGATGACCAGGCTCTTGACCCTGCCCCAGCGGTCCGCCACGAGCGACAGGGGGAAGGTGAGCACACCCACCATCAAGGCCACGATGCCGCTGAGCGAACCCAACTGGCCATCGGAGAGCAACCACTCCGCCTTCAGCAGAGGAAAGATCGCATTGAGGACCTGCCTGGACATGTAGTCGGACAGCAGGAGCCCAAAACTCAGCGCGAACACCAGCCAGGCGTACCTACGAGATACGGTTGGCATGGCGTGAGACGTGCCCGGCACGGCCGTGCCGGCAGTGTGAAGTCTCATTGGCGTCACCTTTGCGTCTCTGGTCAGGGCTCAGAACGGCCTGTCACCGGTGATTCCCGCGCGCTCCATCTTGCGGACGGCCGGCCAGTAGTCCTGGACGGCGTAGTGCTGTGTGGAGCGGTTGTCCCAGATGGCGAAGCTGTTCTTCTGCCAGCGCCAGCGCACCTGGTACTCGGGGACGGCCGCCTGGCTGATCAGGTAGTTCAGGAGATTGCTCGCCCCGGGCGCGTAGTCCTGGCCGAAACGCACGTTCTCGGGCGTGTGGTAATTGACGAAGTGTGTCGCGAAGCTGTTGACGAAGAGGATCTCCTCGCCGGTCTCCGGGTGGGTGCGCACCACCGGGTGTTCGGCGTCCGGGTACTGCGCCTTCAACTGGTGGCGCCGCTCCGTCGGCATGACGGCGCCGAAGGTCGCCTCGATGCTGTGCCGCGCCCGCAGTCCTGCGATCTGTGTCTTGATGTGCTCCGGCAGCCTGCGGTAGGCCTCGGCCATGTTGACCCAGACCGTGTCTCCGCCGACCTCAGGCGTTTCCACGCAGCGCAGCACGGCCCCCATGGGCGGGCACTCGCGCCAGGTCCCGTCGCAGTGGAGCGCGTTCTCGTAGTGCTCGGGCTTGCTGTCCAGGTCCTTGTAAATGCGGACCAGCCCCGGGTGGTCCGGATCGCTGCCGACCACAGGGTGGTCCTCCAGCGGGCCGAAGCGCGAGGCGATGGCGACGTGCTCGGCGCGCGTGATGTCCTGGTCCCGCAGGAAAAGGACCTTGTACTTCAGCAGCAGCTGCTTGATCTCGGCGAACAGGTCGTCGTCGCGCGAGGCGTCGCCGAGGTTCGCTCCGAAGACCTCGGCGCCGATGGTGCAGGTCAGCGGCTCAACCTTGATCGATGTGCGGAGGACGCCCGGGCGCACCAGGGCGGGCGTGGCTTCCCTCGGGTGGACTGTCTGGGGCATGTGCTCACTCCTGGGGTGATGTGCGAGGCACGGGGTGTTCGAAGGTGCCGGGCACGGCGTGTTCGAAGGTGCGTGGCACGGAGTGTTCAGAGGACGAAGACGGAGGATCCCGTGGTCCGTCCCGCTTCCAGATCGCGGTGTGCCTGTACCGCGTCCTGGAGGGAGTAGCGCTGATTGATCTGGATCTTGATACGTCCGGACGCGACATGCCCGAACAGCTCGCCCGCCAGGGCGTCCCGCTCGGCGGCTTCGGCGATGTAGTCGGCCAGCGCGGGCCGGGTCACGAACAGCGAGCCGTGGATGGCGAGCTGCATGGCGTCGAGGGGCGGCACACCGGAGGCCGTGCCGAAGCACACCAGCAGACCGCGGCGCTGCAGCGAGGCCATGGATCCGGCGACGGTGTCCTTGCCGATGCTGTCGAAGACGACGGGAACTCCGGCGCCTGCAGTCAGCTCTCGCACCCGCTCGGCCACGTCTTCGCGCCGGTAGTAGATGATGTGTTCGCAGCCGTGTGCGCGGGCGATCTCGGCCTTCTCCTCGCTGGAGACTGTGCCGATCACGGTGATTCCGAGCAGCTTGGCCCACTGGGAGAAGATCAGGCCCACGCCGCCCGCCGCCGCGTGGAGCAATACGGTGTCGCCGGACTTCAGCGGGTGGATCCGGCGCAGCAGATAGGCCGAGGTGAGGCCCCGCATGGTCATCGCAGCGGCGGTCTCGCAGCTGATCTCCTCCGGCAGCTTGATCAGCGAATCCGCGGGCATGACCCGCTCCGTGCTGTAGGCCCCCAGCGGGCTGCCGGTGTAGGTCACCCGATCGCCCTCTGCGACATGGGTGACGGCTTCGCCCACGGCCTCGATCACACCTGAGGCCTCCACACCGAGCCCCGCAGGCAGCGGAGCCGGGTACAGACCGGAGCGGAAATAGGTGTCGGCGAAGTTGAGTCCGACGGCGACGTGCCGGATCCGTACTTCGCCCGGGCCCGGGTCGCCGACGGTGACCTTCTCCCACCGCATGACGTCGGGGCCGCCGGTCTCATGGAAGCGAATGGCGTGTGCCACAAGTTGCTCCGTTTGCTCGTGTGTGGGTACGGCGGTCGCGGGCCGACCCGGCTCAGCTGGGACGGATGCAGGATCGGCCCCGAGACCGCCGCTGGTGCGGGTAGGTCAGCTCTTGACGTCGCGCAGCATGAAGCCGCGCCGGCCGGGGCGGCGGTTGGGCACCATGCCGAGCTGGGCCAGGGTCTCGTCGGCGTCCGAGTACCATTCGCCGATCTTGTAGATCTTCTTCGCTTCCTGCCCGGTGGCGATCTCACGGCCGAGCGCGTTGGCGACCTGAACCATCTGCTCGACCTGCTTCACGGAGGACATCCGCTCGCCCTTGCGCCGCCACAGGTTGTCCTCGTTGCCCACCCGCACGTGCGTGCCCAGGGCGATGCCGATCGCGTTCATCGGCGCCACCGCGCGCATGGAGGCCTCGATGGTGAGCACGGCGCCGTCCGGGACGCGGCGGATGAACTCGATCAGGTCGGCCGGATGCCGACCGGCGAAACCTCCGCCGATGGCGACGTAGTTGAGCACCAACGGCCCGTTGTAGATGCCCTTGCGGATAAGCCGCTCCACGGTCTCCAGCTGTGCCATGTTGGCGAGTTGGAAGTGCGGCTGGATGCCCTTGGCACGGAGCCGCGTGAGGTGCTCGAGGTAGAAGTCCGGCCCGGCCTCGACGACCATGTCGCGGTAGGCCTTGTACATGGCCGGCTTCGCGATGGAGGTGCCCTCGATGTCCTCGTCGTCGAAGAGCTCGACGATGTTCATCTGGTTGGTGCCGATCGCGATCGTCACCTGGTCCGGCCGGGGGTTGATCTCGGCCAGCATGTGGCGAGTGTCGTAGCTCAGCCACTTGGCATCGGAGCCCTCGTCCTCGGGTGCGAAGGAGATCGACCCACCGATCTGGAGGACCATGTCCGGCACGGCTTCGCGCAGCCGGGCCATCAGCTCGTTGAACATGGACATGCGCTTGGAGCCGTGACCGTCCAGCTCGCGCACGTGAATGTGCAGCACCGTGGCGCCGGCGTTGTAACAGTCGACCGCCGCCTGCACGTGTTCATCCATGGTGAGCGGAAGGTCGTCGGCGTCACCGGGCAGCCACTCCGGCCCGTAGGGGGCCGCCTGGATCACCAACTTCTCCTGGTTCTCCGGATACAGGGAGTCGTCGAGGAAGTGCACGGTCCATCTCCTTTGTCGGACGGGTCTTCACTCGCCGCGCGCATCACTGCCCGCAATGCGAGGTCTGAAGGGCTTGGCGAGGGGCGGAGTGAGCTCGCAGACCTGGTTCCCAGGCCCGCTGGGCGGCTCAGATACGATCAGCGAGTCCGGAGGGAGCACGCGGCTGCAGCAGGGTTCCTGCTGGTCCTTGTGGGGCCCGTCGGTGTCCCCTGCGGTAATGCAACGTTAAGGGCCGGTTACGCGCCATGCTTGCCCCTGGGTGACAACTGACTTATCACTTGGGGACAGGCTTGGCCCCTGTCGGCGTCGCCCCAGCCCAGGCAGGCCCAGGGCGAGGCGGCGGATCGCTTCGACCTCCGGTTCTTGGACCGGTGATCACTCCTCGTCGGAGTGCTGCAGCCTGGCCCTCCCGGTGCGCCACTCCCTCGGGCTGCTGCCGAACTGCTCACGGAACCAGCGTGAGAAGCCGCTCGGTCCGGAGAATCCCAGCAGCCCGGAGATCTCCGTCAACGAGCGGCGCGGGTTCGCCACGAGCTGCTCCGCGAGCTCGGTACGCGTGGCGTTGAGGAGGGAGGAGAACGTCTCGCCCGAACCCGCCAGGTACCGGTGGACGGTCCTCCGGTCGACGCCGAGGCTGGATGCGACCTGCTCGATGGAACAGCGCCCGCTCGGCAGCAGGACTTCGATCAACTCGCGCACACGGTCCAGTACGGTCGTGTCCCTCGAGACTGCGATGGAATCGAAATACTGCCGCGCGTAGTTCCGGAGCAGCGGGTCCGACATCGTATTGGGAGTGTCGAGGTCGCTTGTGTAGAAAACGATCCCGGTGAATTCCCGGTCGAATTCAACTACCGGACCGAAGATGTGCCGGTGGGTACCGATATCTTTGGGAGCGCTGTGCGTGAAACACACGGCGACCGACTGCCACCGAGCGCCGAGGAAAGTGCGGAGAACTCCATGGAAGGCGCCCACGGCCAGCTCTGTGGCCTGCCGGGCTTCCATTGCCTCACCCAATTCCAGTCCCACCTTGAGGGTGGTCAGGCCGTTTGCCTCGGAGACTCGGCTACGGAGCATTTCGTTGTACATGTAGTTATGTCGCATAAGTAGCCCGAGTGCGCTGCGGACATCGGGCTCCTCGCGGATGACCAAGCTGATGGGGCCGAGATTGGCGAAGCGGCGGCGCTCAGCGAGGAGCAGTCCGAAGTCCTCGCGGTGCGAGGCCACCGCAGAGAGTTCAAGCAGCTGAGTCACGGCCGCGCCAGAGATCCATCTGTCCTGGACCGCGAGACCTACGGGGTCCAGACCCACGCTCTTCATCAGCGCTCGCGGGTCGATGCCGAGGGACTGGCTGAGCTCGACGTAGCTGTTCAGCGCCGCATTGCGGACCAGTGGCTTCAAGGGCGTACTCCAAGGCTCTGTCCCCAAATGGTAAGTAAGATGTCACGTCAAGTAAAGCGATGCGTCAGGCCGTGACCTAGCGTTGCACCACTGCGATGGAGCTCGCCTCCTGGATTCGGCGTCCCGGCTGATCTGAAATCCTGCGGAGAACACCATGACAAACACTCCAACCGTTGACCAGCCCCCTGAAAAAGTGGCACGGAATCCTATGCAGATCAATGCCCCCTGGCGGAATGGCCTGGTTCACATCCACGGGATTCTTCCGGGTGGAAAGGAGAAGGGTCGTGCACGCAATTTCCGGTCCACCGGTCAGGGAAAAGCCGCACGCGATATGGACCGGACGGATGCACGACCCGAGTGAGGCCACCATGACGAGCGTGATCAACCTGCTGCGCCAGCCCTGCGCAGGGCCGGCCGTGTGGAAGGGCCCGGACCTGGCGAACTCCTCCGAGTGGGTCCTGCGACTCTCGCCGGCGCAGACCGACGAACTCCAGGCGGCACTGCAGGCGGTGCGTAAGCGCGGTGTTCCGCTCCTGAAGGTGAGCGCCCGCGACTTTCCGCTGCCGACCCTGGCCGGCGAGCTGGCACAACTCGCCGACGTATTGGAGAACGGACGGGGCTTCGTACTCGTCAAAGGCATTCCGGTCGAGCAGTACAGCCAGGCGGCGGCGAGCACCATTTTCTGGGGACTGGGCCAGCACCTGGGCGTCCCGGTGTCGCAGAACGCTGCGGGCCACATGCTCGGTCACGCCCGGGACACCGGCGGCACCATGGCCGACTCCGCGACGCGCGGCTATCAGACAAGAGCGAGGCTGCCGTTCCACACCGACGGCTCCGATGTCCTCGGGCTGCTGTGTCTGCGAGCGGCTCGCACCGGCGCACGCACCGCCGTCGTCAGCTCGGCGGCGGTCTACAACGCCGTGCTGGCACAGCGGCCGAAGCTGGTCGAGCGCCTGTACCGCACACATTTCCTCGACCGTCGGGAGGAGCAACCACCCGGTGAACCCCCGTACTCCGCGGTTCCGTTGGCGTCCTGGTACGGAGGGAAGCTCAGCATGCGATACAACCGCTGCTACCTCGAGTCCGCACAGCGCTTTTCTGACGTTCCCCGCTTGGAGCCGGCGGACATGGAGCTGTTCGACCTCATCGACGAACTGGCTGAGTCCCGGGAATTCCGACTTGATGTCGACTTCGAGGTCGGCGACCTGCTGCTGCTCAGCAACCACGCGGTTCTTCATTCCCGCACGGAGTACGAGGACTTCGCAGAGCCCGAGCTGAAGCGCCACGTGCTGCGGCTGTGGCTGGCCCTGCGGCAGGGACGCGACCTGCCGCCGGACTTCTGGGGGGATCTGCACAGCGCCGGCAACCGCCCCGGCCGCGGCGGGATCACCCCCCGCGACGTGATCGCGACGCAGAACGCGGCGGGCCTCTGCGGCTCCCGCAGCCAATGGTGACCGCCACCAGCTCCGATCGAAGGGGAAGCCGAATGAACAACCTCGCCTCACTCCTGGCGGAATCCGCCTGGGCCGATGGCGGCCGCATCGCCATTCGCCAGGACGAGATCGTCCTCACCTATGCCCAACTGAACGATGCAAGCGCCCGGGTCGCCACCCTGTTGCAGGCCAAGGGCATCCGGCCGGGCGATCGCGTGGCGTTGGTCATGCCCAACGTCACCTACTTCCCCATCACGTACTACGGCATCCTCCGCGCAGGCGCCGTAGTGGTACCGATGAACCCACTGTTGAAAGCCCGTGAAATAGAATTCACCCTCCGGGATTCCGGATCCCGCATCGTGGTGACGTCCCCGCTGTTCGCGGGCGAGGCCAAGACGGCCGCCGCAGAGGTCGGGGCTGAATGCCTGGTCACGGACCCAGCGGCATTCGACATCCTGGTGCAGGCCACCGAACCGATGCCCGAGATCGTCGACCGGGCAGAGGACGACACCGCCGTGATCCTCTACACCTCGGGCACAACAGGGACCCCGAAGGGCGCCGAACTGACCCACCGCAACCTGATGACCAACGCGGTCACCACGGTCGAGACGCTGCTCCACGTCGGGCCGGACGACGTACTGTTCGGCGGCCTGCCACTGTTCCACGCGTTCGGGCAGACCTGCGCCCTCAACACAGCTGTCGCTGCGGGCGCCACCCTGAGCCTGCTGCCACGATTCGAGGCGACGAAGGCGCTGGAGATCATTCACCGGGATGGGGCCACCGTCTTTCTGGGCGTCCCCACGATGTATACAGCGCTGCTCCAGGCCGGAATCCCCGACGGCCATGACCTCTCACGGCTGCACCTGGCCGTTTCCGGCGGCGCTTCCTTGCCGGTCGAAGTACTCCACGGCTTCGAGCGGGAATTCGGTGTCACCGTGCTGGAGGGCTACGGACTCTCGGAGACTTCCCCGGTCGCCTCATTCAACCCTCCGGACCGGCCACGCAAGGCCGGCTCGATCGGGCTGCCCATCCGCGGGGTCGAACTCAGGCTCGTCGCGGACGATGGCACCACGGTCGGCCCGGGCGAAGTCGGTGAGATCGCGATCCGCGGCGAGAACATCATGAAGGGCTACTGGAACCGTCCCGGTGCGACCACGGAAGCCATCCGGGACGGGTGGTTCCACAGCGGTGATCTCGCCCGAGTCGACGAAGATGGCTACTACTTCATCGTCGACCGGAAGAAGGACCTCATTATCCGCGGCGGATACAACGTCTACCCGCGCGAGATCGAGGAGGTGCTCTACGAACACCCTGCCGTCGCCGAGGCGGCAGTGGTCGGCGTGCCACACCAGGTGCACGGGGAGGAGGTAGCCGCCGTAGTAACACTCCGGGATGGTGCACGGACCACGGCCGATCAGCTACGCGACTACGTCAAAGAGCGGGTGGCTGCCTACAAATACCCACGGATCGTCACGTTCACCAACGGACTCCCCAAGGGGGCCACGGGCAAGATCCTCAAGCGTGAAATCGTCCTCCAGCACCAGGCGTTCGAGGGCTGAACCGATCTGGTTCCGTGTCGGACCCGAAGCCGGGCCGACGTGGGCAGGGACGATAGCCCGCCGCGCGCAGAAGCCCCGGCATCGCCGGCGGGGCTTCGTCGTGCAGGCCTCCGGTCAGGGGGTGGCCGCAGACACGACATATACGACAGGGGATGCCGGATCGGTCATGTCGACGGTGATGTTCTGGGTGGGACGCGGGTCCTTGTTGGTGTGCGTGGTGCCCGCCCAGTCGGCGCCGGGGCCGAAGTACCAGCCGGCGATCTCGGTGTCGCGGGCACCGACGGTGACCTCGCCGTCCTTCAGGGCGGCGCGACCGCTGCCGAGACGGCTCAGGAACCGGTCGAGCCCGGCGGACGACGTGCGGAACTGCACGTACATCCGGCTGGCCTTCCAGTTGTTGGTCTCGTAGTACTGGACGTCCAGGGCGTTGCCGGGGATCGGCAGTTCGAAGATCCTGCGCTGCATCCGGGACGGCCAGCCCTCGCGCATCCCCTGCGCGGCGGCCTCGGCCTCCTTGTCCTGACCGGAGCGGCGGCTCTGCCCTGCGGAGATCAGCAGATAGCCGGCCGGGACGCCGATCAGCAGCACGATGATGGTCGCCGTGATCAGGCGCCGCCGGATCATCCGGCGCCGGTCCTGCGGGGGCCTGCCGCCGTCCTCGCCGGGCGGCGAGGACTGGCGCGGCACAACGGGGTGCTCGACTGTGGTCATGTTCTGGAAATCCCTAGGAGGTGCGGGTGTTGCGCGTGGAGCGGATGGTGTTCGCAGCCTGGTCGTAGATCTGCGCATACCGCTCGTACCGCTCGACGCGACGGCGGTTGGTGCGGCGGAACCTCCGCGCGACCAGCCGGGCCAGGTCGGCGGCGCCGACCATACCTGCCTCCGGGCCGAGCTGCGCCTTGACGATCCGGGCCTCGGGGCGGTAGCCGCGGCCGGTGAGGTGGCGCTTGAAGGCGTCCCTGGCGGGGCCGATCAGCAGATCGTCCGCGGCGCTCACACCGCCGCCGATGACGAAGCAGGAGGGGTCGAGCGCGGCAGCCAGATTGGCAATGCCGACGCCGAGCCACTGACCGATGTCCTGGAGGAGCTCGATGCACATCGCATCGCCCTCGCGGGCCAGTTCGGTGATGAGCGGCCCGGTGATCTCGGGGATGTTCCCCTTGACGCGCTCGATGATGCCGTGGGCGACCGGGGAGTCCGCGGCGGCCAGCTCCCGGGCCTCGCGGACCAGGGCGTTACCGGAGCTGTACTGCTCCCAGCAGCCGCGGTTCCCGCAGGGGCAGCGGTGCCCGCCGGGCACCACCTGCATGTGGCCGAACTCACCGGCGACGCCGTACTTGCCACGCTTGACCTGACCGTCCTCCAGGATCGCGCCGCCGATGCCGGTGCCGAGCGTGATCATGACCAGATGGTCCTCGCCGCGCCCGGCGCCGAAGCGCCACTCCGCCCAGGCGGCGGTGTTCGCGTCGTTGTCGACCATGACGGGGACGACGAGGCGGGAGGCGAGGGCGTCCCTGAGGGGTTCGTCGCGCCAGGCGAGGTGCGGGGCGAACAGCACCTTGGAGCGGTCCGCGTCGACCCATCCCGCCGCGCCGATGCCGACGGCGTGCACATCGTGCCGGTCGGAGAGATCGAGGACCAGCTCGACGATGGTGTCCTCGACGACCTTGGGACTCTTGGACTTGTCGGGCGTCTCGGTGCGCAGCTGCTCAAGGATTTTGCCGTCGGCGTCGACGACGCCGGCCATCACCTTCGTACCCCCGATGTCGATGCCGACGGTGGGCACCCGGGGCGCGGTGAGGTGCGAGCGCCTCTCACGGGTGCCGACGGTCCGCAGGACGGTGGCGCGGGCGGAGCCGCGGTGTGTGAAGTCGCGGTACGTGCTCATCGTCCCTGCGGGGGTCTGGGGGGCCGGGTGGTGGTGCTCCCGGCGACGGACGGCGCCCGTCAGCCTCGATTCTGCCACTGCCGGGGCGCCGGGGCGGGCGGACGGGGTCCGTGGCGCCCCGGTGGCGCCCCGCCCCAGGGGGTGTCCGGCGGATCAGGGTCGACCCCGGCCATGATCCGCCGGACACCCCTAAGGACTGTCGTCGGTGTCCGGGCGCCCCGGTGACGTGGCCCGCTGCAGCTCGTGGCTGAGCTCCTCGAGCTCGCTGCCGCCCGCCATCTGGCGGGTCAGCTCGTCCAGCGTGATGCCGTCCTTGGCGTGGCTGCCGGACATGGCACCCCGCTTGAGCAGCACGAACCGGTCACCGACCAGATACGCATGGTGCGGATTGTGCGTGATGAGAACCACGCCGAGTCCGGCGTCCCGGGCGGCCGCGACGTACTTGAGCACGACCCCGGACTGCTTGACGCCGAGCGCCGCGGTGGGCTCGTCCAGAACGAGCACCTTGGCACCGAAGTAGACGGCGCGCGCGATGGCGACGCACTGGCGCTCGCCGCCGGACAGGGTGCCGATCGGCTGGTCGACGTCGCGCAGGTCGATGCCCATGCGCAGCAGCTCGGAGCGGGTGGTCTCGCGCATCTTCCGGACGTCGAGCGTCTTGAACGGGCCGACACCCGTCGTCGGCTCGGAGCCGAGGAAGAAGTTCCGCCAGACGGGCATCAGCGGGACGACGGCCAGGTCCTGGTAGACCGTGGCGATGCCCCGGTCGAGGGCGTCGCGCGGATTGGCGAGCGTGGTCTCCTCACCGTCGATGAGGAGCGTGCCGGCGTCGTGCCGGTGCAACCCCGCGATGATCTTGATGAGGGTGGACTTGCCCGCGCCGTTGTCGCCCAGTACGCAGGAGATCTCGCCCGCGTGGACCACCAGCGAGACGTCCTGGAGCGCCTTGATGCTGCCGTAGAACTTGCTGACGTGGTCCAGCTCGATCAGCGCCGGGGGGGCCGGGGTCGTCATTTCGTCGCCTCCGCGCGCTTGCGTACCCATGCGTTGAGCAGGGTGGCCAGGAGCAGCATGGCTCCGAGGAAGAACTTGAACCAGTCCGGGTTCCACTCCGCGTACACGATGCCCTTGCTGGTCATGCCGAAGATGAACGCGCCGACCGCCGAGCCGATGGCGGAGCCGTAACCTCCGGTGATCAGGCAGCCGCCGATGACGGCCGCGATGATGTACGTCAGCTCGTTGCCGACGCCCTCACCGGACTGCACCACGTCGTACGAGAACAGCAGATGCTGCCCGGAGACCCAGGCGGCGAAGGCGACCCCGAGGTACAGCCCGACCTTGGTTCGGATCACCGGGACGCCCACCGCGCGGGCCGCGTCGGCCTCGCCGCCGACGGCGAAGATCCAGTTCCCGAAGCGGGTACGGAGCAGGATCCCGGTGGCGATCGCCACGAGCACCGCCCACCACAGGATGGTCACCTTGAACTCGACCCCGCCGACGGTCCACTCCGAGGCGAAGACCTTGCGGGCCGAGTCGAAGCCCTCCATGTCGCCGATGGACTTTGTCGACACGGTGCCGCTGATCAGCTTGGTGAAGCCGAGGTTGAGACCGGTCAGCATCAGGAACGTGCCGAGCGTGATGATGAAGCTCGGCAGTTTGGTACGGGTCAGCATGAGCCCGTTGAACGCGCCGATGGCCAGGGTCACCAGCAGCGACACGAAGACGCCGACCCAGACGTTGGCCGTCATCTGGTAGCTGAACATCGACGAGACCAGCGCGGAGCTGGTGACCAGTACACCGGCAGAGAGGTCGAACTCGCCGCCGATCATCAACAGGGCAACCGGCGCCGCCATGATCCCGATGGTGGACGCCGCGTACAGCACCGTGCCGAGGCTGGACGCGCGCAGGAAGCTGTCGGCGACGATCGAGAAGAAGAGGAAGACAGCCGCGGCGCCGACGACCGATCCGAGTTCGGGGCGGCCCAGGAGCCTGCGCAGCGGTGAGGTGCGCAGCAGCCGCTCGTCGGCTCCGGACGGGGCGGGTGGTTGCTCCGTCGTGGTCATCGGGTCCCCCGCTTCGTGTACTCCGCCAGCTGGGCGGCGTCCTTCGAGGTGATGATCTGCGGGCCGGTGAGGACGGGGCGGCCGCCGCCGAGCACATTGCGGTTGTAGCGGTAGAGCCAGAGCAGGTCGACGGCCTCGTAGCCCTGGAGGTAAGGCTGCTGGTCCACGGCGAAGCCCAGGGTCTTGTCCTGGAGTGCGGTGGCGACTTTGGCGTTCAGGTCGAAGTTGTCGATCTCGGCCTTGGAGCCCGCGGTCCGCTTCGCCTTCACAGCGGCGTCGGCGAACGGCGCACCGAGGGTGACGACCGCATCGATGCTCTTGTCGGCCTGGAGCTTCGCCTCGATGGACGCCTGGACGTCGGGCATGTTGGTGCCCTCGACGTACAGGTTCTGCATCTGCCCGTCGAAGGTCTTCTTCGCCCCGGCGCACCGCTGCTCGTGCCCGACGTTGCCCTGCTCGTGCAGGATGCACAGGGCCTTCTTGCGGCCGCGCGCGTTGAGCTCGTCGCCGACGGCCTCGCCCGCGACGGACTCGTCCTGGCCGATGTGGGTGAGCGCGCCGAACGCCTTGGACTCCGCGGAGCCCGAGTTCACCGTGATCACCGGGATCCCGGCCCGCGTCGCCTTGGCGACGACGTCCTTCAACGCGTCGGGCTTGGCGAGCGTGACGATCAGCCCGTCGACCTTCTGGTCGATGGCGGCCTGGACGAGCTGGGCCTGCTGCTGCGCCTCGTCGTTGTGCGAGTACAGGAACTTGATGTTGTCCTTGACGGCCGCCTGCTTCGCACCGCTCTGGACGATGTCCCAGAAGGTGTCGCCATCGCCCGAGTGCGTGACCATGGCGAAGGTCCAGCGGGGTGTGTTCACCGCGGACCGGCCTTCGGCGGCGGCACGGGCCGCGCGCTCCTCCGCCCGCTTGCCACCGGTGCTGCTGCATCCCACGAGGGAGGCCCCGAGCACCGCCGCCAGCACGGCGCCCATCGCACGTACCCCTGTCCGAACCCTTGCCACGACGTGGTGCCCTTCTTGTGCTGCTCGCTGTGCTGCTTGGTGCCGGCCGGTGGTGTTCCCGCCCGGTCCGGCTGGCCAAGTATCCCCGAGCCCGGCTCCGCGCCGCCCGGCAGGGGCAGGGCGCATGTGTCGGCACGGAGTGGGCACGGCGGTCCGCACGCGGGTCACCGGGTACCGCGCGCGGTGTATTTCTCCAGCTGCGGCACGTCGGCGGCGGTGACGATCGCCGGGCCGGTGAGCACGGGCTTCCCGCCGCCGATGACGTTTCCGTTTGTCTTGTCGAGCCACAGTTCGTCGACGGCGAGATAGCCCTGGAGGTAGGGCTGCTGGTCGACGGCGAAGCCGACCTCGGAGGCCTTCAGCCGTTTGACGACCTCGGCGTTGAGATCGAACGTGTCGACCTCGGCCTTGGAGCCGGAGCCCTCCTTGGCCTTGACGGAGGCGGCGGCGAACGGCGCGCCGAGGGTGACGATCGCGTCGATGCCGTGGTCGGCCTGGAGCTTCGCCTCGATGGAGGAGGTGGAGGCGGGCATGTTGGTGCCTTCGATACCGAGGTTCTCGACGCTCCCCCTGAAGGTCTTCTTCACCCCGGCGCAGCGCTCCTCCAGAGACACATTGCCCTGTTCGTGGATGACGCAGACGGCCTTCTTGCGGCCCCGCTTGTTGAGCTCCTCCCCGACGGCCTCGCCGGCGACCTTCTCGTCCTGCCCGATATGGCCGATCGCGCCGACGCCCTTCGAGAACTGCGCGCCCGAGTTGATGGTGACGACGGGGATACCGGCCTTCACGGCCTTGGTGACGACGTCCGCCACGGCTTGCGGCTTGGCCAGGGTGACGACGATCCCGTCGACCTTCTGGTCGATGGCGGCCTGGACGAGCTGGGCCTGCTCCTTGCCCTCCTTGTTCGCGGAGTACAGGAACTCGACGTTGTCCTTGGCCGCAGCCTGCTTCGCACCGCTCTGGACGATGTCCCAGAAGGTGTCGCCCTCCCCCGAGTGCGTGATCATCGCGATCTTCATCCGGGGTGTGGAGACGCCCTTGGCTCCTTGCCCGCTGCCGCTGCCGGACCTGTCCTCGGAGCTCTTGCCGCCGGAGCTGCTGCATCCGGCGACGACGGCGGTGACGGCGAGGCTGATGGTGCAGATGGCGATCAGGGGTGCTGCCTTGCGAGGAGTACGCATGCTGGGTCCGCCTTCTCTCCCGGCCGCCCGAGTGCGGCTTCGGGAGTTGTAGCGAGGAGCGGGGACCCCGTCAACGGGCCGATATACGGGCGTCAGCGGACAAGTAGCTGGAAATCGAAGGCGTAGCGCGACGCCCGGTAGATGTGCGAGCCGAATTCGACCGCCCGCCCGGTGTCGTCGTACGTGGTGCGTTCCATGGTCAGCAGCGGCGCACCCTCGGGCTCGGCGAGCTGTGCCGCCTCCTCGGCCGTGGCGAGGCGGGCGCCGACGGTCTGGCGGGCGCTGTGCAGGGTGACTCCGGCGGCCCGCAGCATCCGGTAGAGGCCGGTGGCCTCCAGTCGTTCGGTGGACAGGTCGACGAGGCCGGCCGGCAGGTGGTTGCGGAGCAGGGCCATCGGTTCGCCGTGCGCGGACCGCAGCCGTTCGACGAGGTGGACCTCGGTGCCTTCCGGGACGCCGAGGGCAGCGGCGGTCGCGGCGGGGGCGGGCTCGACCGTGTTGCGCAGGACGCGGGTGGTGGGGCGCTGCCCGGCCGCCTCCAGGTCGTCGTACAGGCTGCTCAGTTCGAGCGGACGCCGGACCTGGCTGTGGACGACCTGGGTGCCCACCCCGCGGCGACGGACCATCAGCCCCTTGTCGACGAGCGACTGGATGGCCTGGCGGACGGTGGGGCGGGACAGGCCGAGCCGGGCCGCGAGCTCGATCTCGTTGCCGAGGAGGCTGCCGGGGGCGAGCAGGCCCTTCTCGATGGCCGCCTCCAGCTGCTGGGACAGCTGGTAGTAGAGCGGGACCGGGCTGCTGCGGTCCACGCCGAGTTCGAGGGCGGCAGGGTCGGCGGTGGGTTTGGACACGGCAGGAGCGTAGCTGTCACGTCCGGAGCATCGGTAGTCAGGTCGTCCTGTTGTCCGGACAATCTGGGTGCCCTCGCCTCATCGCGTCGCTCCGCCCGTGAAACCGATGTGACGCCGGAGCCGTACGGGGTGTGGGTGCTGCGGCTCGAGGCATCGGACACACCCCAATTTGTCAGGACATATAGTTGACAGGGCAGCTGGTGGGCGGCACGTTGGGTCCATGCGTATCGGACTCATCGGCACCGGCCGGATCGGTTCCTTCCATGCGGGCGCGCTGGCCCGCCACCCCGAGGTGGACACCCTGGTGGTGACGGACACCGACGGGGCGCGGGCGGCCGGGATCGCGGACCGCATCGGCCACGCGACAGCCGTCGGGTCCGTGGCCGAGGTGCTGGGCGCAGGGGTGGATGCCGTCGTGATCGCGTCGGCCACCTCGGCACATGCGGAGCTGATCGGACTGGCCGCACGGGCGGGCCTGCCGGCGTTCTGCGAGAAGCCCATCGCACTGGATCTGGCGGGGACGCTGGGCGCCCTGCATGAGGTCGAGCGGGCCGGGAGCGTGCTCCAACTGGGCTTCATGCGCCGCTTCGACGCCGGGTACGGTGCGGCGCGCACCGCCGTGCGGAGCGGGGCGCTGGGCAGGCTCCACACCGTACGGGCCATGACGTCCGATCCTGCGCCGCCGCCCGCCGCGTATCTGCCGCACTCCGGAGGCCTGTTCCGGGACTGCCTGGTCCATGACTTCGACATCCTGCGGTGGGTGACGGGCCGTGAGGTGGTGGAGGTGTACGCCACCGGTTCGGATGCCGGTCCCGCGATGTTCCGGGCGGCGGGCGATGTCGACACGGCGGCGGCGCTGCTGACCCTCGACGACTCCACACTGGCGACGGCGACCGCGACCCGGTGCAACGGCGCCGGGTACGACGTACGGATGGAGCTGGCGGGCGAGCTCGACCAGGTCGCGGTCGGTCTGGACGACCGTACGCCGCTGACGTCGGTGGAACCCCAGGGCCCCGCCGCCCCGGCCAAGCCGTGGCCGGGGTTCCTGGAGCGGTTCGCCGCGGCGTACGAGGCGGAACTCGACGCGTTCGTACAGGTGGTGCGCGGCGAGGCGGCCAACCCGTGCGACGGCCGGGAGGCTCTGCACGCGCTGCGGATCGCGGAGGCGTGCGAGCTGTCCCGGCGCGAGCACCGGCCGGTGGCGGTGGCCGAGATCCGCACCGACTGACGGTGCGGGCCCCGCTACGAGGCGACCGGCAGCCGCTCGCGGCCCCGTATCAGCATGCCCGTGCGGTCACCGGGCGCGGCGAGATCGACGACATCCGCGGCCTCGGTCGCCTCGGTCGCTCGACTGATCCAGGAGGGTCCCTTCAGTGCGTCTCGGCGGAGAGCACGGTTCCCTGGGCGACCGCGCACAGGGCTTCCGCACCGTCGTCCGCCGCGGCGAACAGATCGCAGCGGACCACCGCCTGGCGACGGCCGGTGTGCACGACGGTGGCGCGGGCGATCAGGGTGCGACCGGTCGCCGGACGCATGTACTGGATCGAGAAGCCACCGGTCAGTACGGCCGGCCCGAGGGTCGTTCCGGCGGCGAAGGTGATCGAGTTGTCGGCGGCGTACGACAGCACGCCGCCGTGCACAAAGCCGTTCTGCTGCTGGAGTTCCTGCCGGATGTCCACTTCGAGGGTGGCGGCGCCGTCCCCGAAGGCGGTGATCCGTGCCCCGACGAGCCCGCTGAACGGCTGGCTGTCGAGGACCTTCTGCGCCATCTGCATGTCAAGTCCATTCATGACACGCCTTCTTACCCCACCAGCGCACCGGCAGGTGCCGGACCCCTCGGATCAGCATCCCGGGCAGCCAGTCCAGCTCCGCACCGGCCGGGTCGAGTGCGAGATCCGGGCACCGCTCCAGCAGCGTACGGATCGCGATCCGGCCCTCCATCCGGGCCAGCGGCGCCCCCATGCAGAAGTGCATGCCGTGGCCGAAGGCCAGGTGGCCCTGGGCGTCGCGGCGGATGTCGAAGTGGTCCGGGTCCGGGTAGCGAGCGGGGTCGCGGTCGCCACCGGCCAGGGCGACCAGGACCGCCTCGCCCGCCGGAATGGTCCGGTTGCCGATCTCGACCGGCTCCCGGGCGAAGCGGAAGGTGGCGGTCTCCACCGGTCCGTCGTACCGCAGCATCTCCTCGACCGCGCCGTCGATCAGACCGAGGTCCGCGCGGAGTGCGGCGAGTTGTCCGGGGTGGGCAAGCAGGGCCCGTACCCCGTTGGAGATCAGATTGACGGTGGTCTCATGTCCGGCAACGAGCAGCAGAAAGGCCATGCCGACGAGTTCGTCGGGCAATAGTCCGTCACCCTCCTCGTCCCGCACCCTGATCAGCGCGCTCATCAGGTCGTCGCCGGGCGCGCACCGCTTGTCCTCGATGAGCTCCACGAGATAGGCCCCCATCGCGCGGACCGCTTCGCCTCCGGTGTCCGAGGACGTCGGGGCGACGATGCCGTTCGACAGCAGGCGGAACCGGTCGCGGTCCAGGTCCGGCACGCCGATCAGCTCGCAGATGACGGTCATCGGCAGCGGGAAGGCGAGCGCGTCGACGAGGTCGCCGCGCCCGGCGGGCACCATCGCGTCGAGCAATTCGTCGGTGATCTGCTGGACCCGTGGCCGCAGCGACTCGATCCTGCGGGCGGTGAACTCGCGGGCGACGAGCTTGCGCAGCCGGGTGTGGTGCGGCGCGTCCATCTCCAGCATGTTGGCGTTGATCGGATCGCCGTCACCGGACCAGAGGTCCGAGGTCCGCCAGTCCTTGCTGAGCCGCTGGTCGGCGAGGGCCGCGCGGCCCTCCTCATACCCGACGATCAGCCAGATCCGCTCGGCGTCATCGGTGCGGATGGTGTGCACCGGTCCCTCGGAGCGCAGCTTCGCGTACGTCGGATAGGGATTCGCGGTGAAGTCATGGACCCCGCGAAGATCGATGTCGACTGCGGACACGGTTCAGCCCCTCCCGGCCGGTTCGGTTCGATCGCCTCGGATCGAACCGTCTCAGCGTACGTGGCCCGCGCCGTCGTCCTCCTCGTCGAGCAGCCCCGCATCGTGCACCAACAGCGCGATCTGGACACGGTTGTTGAAGTCGAACTTCGCAAGAATGTGTGACACATGTGCTTTCACCGTGGGAACGGTTCGACGGGCGCCGACCGTCGCCCGGACGCCCGGTGACGGTGACCTCGGCTCCGGGGGCGTGTTTGCGGGCGTTGGTCAGGCCCTCCTGCGCGATGCGGCGGGCGCGGCGGCCAGGTCGGCGATGCGGTTGTCGAGGGTGATCTTCATGCCGGCGAGACGGGACTCGGCGATCAGCGCGTCGAGGGGTGGCGAGGGTGGGCTGCGGCCGGTTGCCCTCCCCGTTGTCGCCGGGGCTGCGGAGGACGCCGATGATCTCGCGGAGGTCCTGGAGCGCCTCGTGCGCGCTGTCCCGGATCACGCCGGCGGCCCGGCCGACCTCGGCGGGGGGCGCGTCGGGGCGGAATTCGAGGGCGCCCGCGTGGACGCTGAGCACTCCCTGTCGTGGGGGAGGCCGTAACCGCCCGGCTCAGGGAGCGGAGGCGGCGCGACGCCCCCAGCCCGTCCCGGCGAGGACGAGCACCGCGCCCACCACGCCCAGGACGCCGAGCCGTTCTCCTCCGATGACGATGCCCGCGGCGGCGGCCCACAGCGGTTCCGTACCGAGCAGCAGGCTGACCCGGGACGGCGAGGTGCGGCGCACCGACCACATCTGCACGAAGAACGCGAAGAGCGTGCAGAAGACGGAGAGGAAGAGCAGCCCGCCCCACTCCCGGACACCGAACTCCAAGGCCACCGCCCACGGCGACGCCCCGGTACCGGGCACGGCGGCGAGCAGGGCGAAGACGGCGACCGCGCTGCCGAGCTGCACGGTGGTGAGCGACAGCGAGTCGGCGTCCTGGACGGACTTGATGCGGGCCATCAGCAGCACGTGGAGGGTACGGGCGAGTGCGGCCACCAGCATCAGCAGATCGCCCACCGACGGGCTGGTGAAACCGCCGCCCTGGGTCAGCAGCACCACACCGGCGACGGACAGCGCGGCGGCGGCGAGGAAGGCCCTGGGCGGCCGGACCCGGGTCACCGCGGCCTCGGCGAGCGGTGTGAAGATCATGGTGAGGCTGATGATGAGGCCGGCGTTGGTCGCCGAGGTGCGCACGACGCCGTACGTCTCCACGAGGAAGATCCCGCTGAGGACCAGCCCCAGCAGCCCCGCGCCGCGCCACTGCGCCGCGCTGAGCGCCCGCAGCCTGCGCCACCCCGTGGCGGCCAGCACGGGCAGCACGATGACGAATCGCAGGACGAGGACCGCGATGACGGTCTGCGTGGTCGTGATGCCCTTGGCGGCGAGATAGCTGGCGCCCCAGACGACCGCGACGAGCAGCACGGGCAGATCGGTGAGCCAGGCCCGGCGCGGTGGTGCGAGGGTGGGCAGGGCGATCGAGGACACCTGGTTTCTCCTGGCACTCGTGGTTCTCGTGATGCTCCACAGCGGGAACCATGGGGAGACCGCACCGGCTCACCCGCGGAACGATCACGGTACCGGGAGGTCCGCGGCACCGGGAACACCTGTCTCACCGCTCGGGCGCGGCCGGCGCTCCTGCACGGCCATCTCTTCCGGCCCCGCTTTCGCCCGGAACTCATCGAGTCCACCCGGCGGAGGCCGTGCGCCGCGTAGGCGTCCGTTTCCCGCCGGTCACCGCGCGGCGAACGGACTTTCCTTGTCCCTGTCGAAACAGCAGCCCCGACCGGCAAGGAATCCACCATGACCAGCACCGACACCAGGACCGCACTCGTCACCGGCGGCAGCCGCGGCATCGGCGCCGCGACCGCGCTGCGGCTCGCCCAGGACGGCGCCGATGTGGCACTGACGTATGTACAGGACGAGGACGGCGCCCGTGAGGTCGTCCAAAAGATCGAGGCGTACGGCCGCCGGGCGCTCGCCCTGCGCGCCGACTCGGCCGACCCCGAGGCGGTCCCGGCGGCCGTGCACGAGGTCGCGGACACGTTCGGCCGGCTCGACATTCTCGTCAACAACGCGGGCATCGGCGTCCTCGGCTCCATCGGCTCACTCACCCCGGCCGATGTGGACCGGGTGCTGGCCGTCAATGTCCGGGCGGTGTTCCTCGCCTGCCGGGCGGCGGCCGCCCGGATGGAGCGCGGCGGTCGCATCATCTCCGTCGGAACGGCCCTGAGCAGGCGCGCGGGCGGTCCGGGCGGCACGCTCTACGCCATGAGCAAGTCGGCGCTCGCCGGTCTCACCAAGCCGCTCGCCCATGAGCTCGGCCCGCGCTCCATCACGGTGAACCTGGTCCAGCCCGGCCCGATCGACACGGACCTCAACCCGGCCGACGGCCCGTACGCCGCCGGACAGCGCGCCGGCACCGCCTTGGACCGCTTCGGTACGACGGCTGAAGTGGCCTCCCTGATCTCCTACTTGGCCGGTGACGAAGCGGCGTACATCACCGGTACGGAGGTGGTGGTGGACGGCGGCCACGCGGCCTGATCCGTACTCCGCCCCGAAGTCTGCCGGTCCGCGGCGGCGGTACGGCAGAGATCCGGATGTCCACGAGGAGTTGTCAACTACTCGGCCGTAAACGACCGAGCTTGCTGACTCGGTTCGATACGACTTTGTTTATGCTCCCGACTGCCCCCTACGACAGGGCGGTCACGGGTCACATCTACCGCTCCCGGCTCGGGCCGGGAGCGGATCGGGCATGTTGACGAATACCCACGCCGAGCGTGCGCGGTTGCGCACGTTGACCCCGGCGACGTGGTCGGCCGGCCCAGCGAGGCCGCACCGACGACAAGAGAAATGATCACGCGAAGGGCGGTTGTTCTTCGCGGTGTGACCGCAGCGCGGGCAGCGCTGCGAGGTGTAGGCCGGGTCCACCTCGATGAACGGCACTCCGGCCCGGCGGGCCTTGTATGCGAGGAATGCACCGAGTTGGTGGAACGGCCAGGAGGACAGACGGGCCCGCTGGTCGCGAGGAACCGTGACCCGCTCGCGGATACCCCTCAGTTCTTCGAGGGCGATTCCGCGTTCGGTGCGTTGCGCGACGGCAACCGTCTGCTTGGAGATCTCGTGGTTGATGTGGGTGGCGTGCCTCGCCTCGCGGCGGGCACGCTTTTTGAGGAGCTGCTTGGACGAGCGGGTGCGCCTGGCCTGGATCTCGGCCTTCTTGCGGGCCTGCCACCTGCGGTAGCGGCCGAGTCTGCGGCCGGAGTGGTTGTCTGCGTCCGAGGTGGTGGCGAGGTTGACGATGCCCCGGTCCACCCCGATGAAGTCCTTCGGTTCGAAAACCTCGGGCTCGGGGATGTCGATGGTGGCGACCAGGAACCACTACACCCTCCACGCGCATCTGGTCTTTACCCCCAAGTACCGGCGTCACGTCTTCACCGGTGAGATCCTGACCCGCTGCGAGGAGGTGATGCGGGAGGTCTGCGCGAAGGCCAATGCAGAGCTGCGCGAGTTCAACGGCGAGACCGATCACGTCCACCTGCTGGTGCACTACCCGCCCCAGGTCAAGCTCTCCGCCCTCGTCGGCTCGCTCAAGGGCGTCTCCGCCCACTACCTGCGCAAGGAGTTCCCCGACCACATCCGCAAGTACCTGTGGGGCGACCACTTCTGGTCCCCCTCCTACTTCGCCGCCTCCTGCGGTGGTGCTCCACTGGCGGTGGTCAAGGAATACATCGAGAACCAGAAGCGGCCCGACTGAGCGCGGCCCTCGCCGTGGGAGCATTCCGGAGCGATGCGGCGGCGCTCCGCGCCGCCCGGCTCAGGATGCATTCCTCCCGAGCCCAAAGGGCCGGGGTTCCTTGCAAAAGCACGCTGAACCGTCAGGACTCACGGACTACTGACGGCTGGGCTTGAGCTCCGCCATCCGGGACCAACCGTCGCCCGGAACCTCGACATTGATGATCTCCGGGGTCACCGCGACGAGGTCCGCCATCCGGTCCATCGCCGCCGCGAAGTGCTCGGACTTCACATGCGCCTCTCCGGCCTCGGGGGACGCGAAGGCCTCCAGGAGCACGAACTGGTCCGGGTTCTCGACGCTGTACGACCACTCGAAGAACACGTTGCCCGGCTCCTGGCGGGTGGCGAGGGTGAAGGGCTCGACGGCGGGCAGCCAGTTGTCGCGCTCTTCGGTGTGGACGGTGAACTTGACGGCGATGAAGATCATGACAACTCCTGCTCGGGATGTGCGACGCACCCAGGGTCCCATAAGCCCTGGATGCGGACGCATCGGGCGCACCCGAGGGGGTGGTGGGAGCCGCCGCGCCCGAAGGAGTGACAGGCGCCGCCACCCGCGAGGGGCGGCAGGGCCGCCCGTCCTCGTCAGCCGCCCAGTTCCTGGTGGCGGGCGGCCAGTCGTGCGGCCCCCTCCTCCGTCAGCGAGCCGAACAGCCGCAGCCGTGAGATACCGCCGTCCGGGAAGATGTCGATCCGGACGTGCGTGGCGCGCACGGGCTCCGGGAGGACGAAGCGGTGGTTCGTGTCGGGCTGCAGCCGGGTCCGCGGCAGGACTTCCGCCCAGTCGCCGCTCTTCCCGTCCCGCACCGAAAGGCTCGCCCAGCCCGCCGAGTTGCCCTTGAGGCAGGCGGTGTCGATCTCGACGGCCCGGATCTCCGCCTGCGCGGCGAGCCGGTAGCGGATCCAGTCGTTCCCCTTGTCGCGGCGGCGTCGGGTCTCCCAGCCGTCGTCCATCTTGCGGGAGCGACCGGGCTGGATGGTGTTGGTGGCCGGGGAGTAGAAGCGGTCGGAGGCGTCCTCGACCTGGCCGCCGTTCTCCAGCGCGGCAAGGTCGAAGGTGGCGAGGGCGGCCAGCCAGGCGGGGTCGGGGGCGACCTCTCCGTAGACCCGGAGGCGGGCGATCCCGCCGTCGGGGTGCTGGTTGACCCGCAGATGGGTGACGCGTCGGCCGGCGTCGACCGCAAAGCCGTTGGCCGCGTGGCCGCCGACGGCCGTACGGGGTATGAGGGTTGTCCACTTCACGTCCGGTGCGAGGAGTTCCTCGGGGGACGGGGAGCCGGGCACGGAGGCCGCTTCGACGGAGACGGCCTGCGGGTGGTTGCCGCGGAAGTGGGCGGTGTCGACGACGATGCCGCGTACGACGCCGGGCGCGCCGAGCCGTACCAGCGCCCAGTCGTGGTCCCCGTCCGAGGGGTGCGGCTGCGCGGCGCTGACGCCGCGGCGGCGGCGGGTCTCCCAGCCGTCCATGATCTTGCCCTTGTGCCCGAAGTGCTCCGGGTCGAACTCCGCGGGCCCCGGCTTCAGCAGGTTCTCGCGCTCGGCGAAGAACTCGTCGTTGGCTGCGATCACACCCGCGCCGATCCGCCGGTCGGCGAGATCGACGAGATGGGTGAAGGGGAAGTCGGCGGTGCGGTAGTCGGCGTACGGGTCGCCGCCTCCGTACGGGTCGGCGTCACCGGTGAAGTGCGCTGTGGCCGTCATGGTCAGTGGTTCCTTTCGAGGAGGCGGCCGGTGGGCTCGGTGAGGACGCCGTCGGCTGCGATCCGCTGCCCGCGCAGCCAGGTCGACTTCACGACACCGTGCAGGGTCTTGCCGGCGTAGGCGGTGACCTGGTTGCGGTGGAAGAGCTCGGCGGAATCGACGGTGAAGGTGTCGTCGGGGGCGAGGACCGCGAAGTCGGCGTCGCGCCCGGCCTCGATGGCGCCCTTGCGGGCCAGTCCGGCCAGCTCGGCGGGGGCGGCGGACATCCAGCGGACCACGTCGTCGAGCGAGTGGCCGCGCCGGCGCGCCTCGGTCCAGATGGCGGGCAGTCCGAGCTGGAGGGAGGAGATGCCACCCCAGGCGGAGGCGAAGTCCGGCGTCTTGAGGTCCGCGGTGCAGGGCGAGTGGTCGGAGACGATGCAGTCGATCGTGCCGTCGGCGAGCCCGGCCCAGAGCGCATCCTGGTTGGCGGCTTCCCGGATCGGTGGGCAGCACTTGAACTCCGTCGCCCCGTCCGGGACTTCCTCTGCGGTGAGGGTGAGGAAGTGCGGGCAGGACTCGACGGTGACGCGTACGCCCTCCCGCTTGGCGGCAGCGATCAGCGGCAGCGCGTCGCTGGACGACAGGTGCAGGACGTGGATGCGCGCGTTCAGCCGCCTGGCGTGCGCGATGAGGCTCTCGATGGCGGTGTTCTCGGCGTCGCGCGGCCGGGAGGCGAGAAAGTCGGCGTAGGCGGGTCCGCTGCGCTGCGGCGCGGCCGCCAGGTGGTGCGGGTCCTCGGCGTGCACGATCAGCAGCCCGTCGAAGCCGGCGATCTCGGCCAGGGAGCGGGCCAGCTGTTCCCGGTCGAGCTCCGGGAACTCCTCGACCCCGGAGGGCGACAGGAAGCACTTGAAGCCGAAGACCCCGGCCTCGTGCAGCGGCCGCAGATCCTTCACGTTGGACGGGATCGCGCCGCCCCAGAAGCCGGTGTCGATGTGCGCCTTGGCGGCTGCCACCTGCTGCTTGGTACGCAGATGGCCGACGGTGGTGGTCGGCGGGAGGGAGTTGAGGGGCATGTCGAGCAGGGTGGTGATCCCACCGGCCGCGGCGGCGCGGGTGGCGGTCCAGAAGCCTTCCCACTCGGTGCGGCCGGGGTCGTTCACGTGGACATGGGTGTCGACGAGGCCGGGCAGCAGGACGTCGTCGCCGAAGTCCTGGAGCCGGGCACCGGCCGGCACCTCGGTGTCGTACGGCAGGACGGCGTCGATCGTGCCGTCGGCGACGGCCACCGCCGCGGGGCGCGTCCCCTCGGGGGTGACGACGCGCGTCGAGCGCAGTATCAGGTTCACGTCCGCACCGGACACCCGTGCTCCTCGCTTCCGCATGGTCGGGGGCTCACGGCCACCGAAGAAATTCAACGAACTGTTGAAGGAGTCTTCACTCGGGATTCCAGCCCGTCAAGACCCCACCTTCCTCGCCGGACAGCAAGCGGACCACTCGCACATCCGACTGGAGATTTCCACAAAGTAGAAGACTGATTTCGAAGGGCGGAACGTAGCATGGACCAGGTGCGGCATCGCGGAACGGTCCGGCTGAGCCCGGACACCTGGACAAACAGGCCCTGACCGGCCAGGACGCCGCACCGGGAGCAGTGGGCCGATCGGGAACCTCCCGGTAGGCTGCTGCCTTGCCCTCCGCCTCGAAAGGACCGTTGACGTGCCGCCGTCCCACGCCAGCACATCCGACTCCAAACCCGCCGGTTCCAGCGGCGGTGTGCAGTCACTTGAGCGCGCCTTCGATCTGCTGGAACGGATGGCCGACGCCGGGGGCGAGGTCGGGCTCAGCGAACTCTCCGCGAGCAGCGGACTTCCGTTGCCCACCATTCACCGGCTGATGCGCACGCTGGTCGTCTGCGGCTACGTACGCCAGCAGTCCAACCGGCGCTATGCCCTCGGCCCGCGCCTGATCCGGCTCGGCGAGTCCGCGTCGCGGCTGCTCGGGACCTGGGCCCGCCCGTATCTCGCGCGGCTCGTCGAGGAGACCGGCGAGACCGCGAACATGGCGCTGCTCGACGGCGACGAGATCGTGTACGTCGCCCAGGTGCCGTCGAAGCACTCGATGCGGATGTTCACCGAGGTCGGCCGCCGGGTGCTCCCGCACTCCACCGGGGTGGGCAAGGCGCTGCTCGCGCACACTCCGCCGGAGGAGGTACGGGCGCTGCTGGCCCGCACCGGAATGCCGGCCGCCACCGAGAAGACGATCACCACCCCGGACGGTTTCCTGGACGCGCTCGACCAGGTCCGCCGGGCGGGCTATGCGGTCGACGACAACGAGCAGGAGATAGGGGTCCGCTGCCTGGCGGTCTCCGTACCCAACTCCCCCACCTCGGCCGCGATCTCGATCTCGGGCCCGGCGGGACGGGTGACGGAGGCGGCGACGGAACGGATCGTGCCGATCCTGCAGCAGGTCGCGAAGGAGCTGTCCGACGCGCTGGCCAGCAACGGTCCGACCGGCTGAGAGGCTGTCGGGGGACCTCGGACCGGAAAGCGGACGCGGTCTGGTGCGTGCGATTCCAAGGCGGAGGAGGGAGGCGACGCGGAGCGAATGGGGTCTCCCCCGCTCGAGCGAAGCCGAGAGCTTGGGGAAGACCGAC
>NZ_JBSFYR010000085.1:0-32850 GCF_053599875.1 Streptomyces sp. NPDC005151
CCTCGCGGCGTTGTCGTCCATCACCATGGCTCAATCCTCCGCCTTGCGATGCACGCACCCCAGCCCCGCTCCTTCACCCACCCCCCAATTGCCGGCCGGTCTTACCGCTGCGCCCCCGGCCACGGTCCCGGCGTGGTCACCTCCGGCTCCAGCTCCACCTTCGTGTCGAAGAGCCGGAACCCGCGCTGCAGGTAGTTGTCCATCGCGTGCGGGCCGTCCTTGGAGCAGGTGTGCAGCCACACCCGCTTCGTCGGCGTCCGCTCCGGCCAGCGCTCCGCCAGGTCCCAGGCGCGCGCGGCCCCGTAGGCGAGCAGGTGGCCCCCGATCCGGCGGCCGCGGAACGCCGGGATCAGTCCGAAGTACATGATCTCGACGACGCCGTCGTCCTGCGGGTCCAGTTCGATGTACCCGGCCGGGGTCCCGTTCTCGTACGCCACCCAGGTTTCCGCACCGGGCCGGTTCAGCGCCTCCTGCCACTGCGCGTACGTCATCGAGAGCCGGTCGGTCCACTGGATGTCGCCCCCGACCGCCGTGTACAGGAACCGGCTGAACTCGGGCAGCGGCACCGCCGACCGTACGATCCGGATGTCGCCCTCGGGGGCTGCGGCGGGCCGCAGGTCGTCGGGGGAGGTCTGTTCCAGGGACCAGACGGTCATCTCGGCGGCGGCAGCTGTGGGTTCCGTGTTGCTCATGGCTGTCAGGGAATCATGCCGTGCAGCTCTGGCCAAAGCCTGTCCCGCGGTACGGACTGGAGGACTCCGGCTCTCCGGTCACTCCGTCGTACGGGCCCTCACCACCATCGGAGCCGTCGAGTGCGGCAGCAGATCGCCCGGATGCTCAGGGTGGATCACCTCCACCTCGACGCCCTCGCCGAAACGGTACGGGCGGTGCGCCAGCACCTCGGCCAGGTGGCGCCGCATCCGCGAGATCTCGGCCCGGACCGTCACGGTCCGGGTCGCATCGCCGAAGATGTCCTCCGCCAGCTCGGACGCCGTCCGCCCCTCGCGGTGCAGCGCCAGCGCGTACAACAGCTCGGCATGGCGCGGCGAGAGCCGCTGGGTCCAGGTGCCGACCGGGCCCACCACAGTGACCACGAGACCGCGCGGCCGGCTCAGGTCGAGGACCACCCGGCGCGGCGGACCGTCCGACGGACCGTCCGCCACCTGTACGAGCCAGCCGCTGGGCAGTGGTTCCACCCGGCACATGCCGAGCGACGGCAGCCACACCCGGCCCGGCTGCAGCGACTTCGGCAGCGGCAGCCGGTCCGCCGGCGGCATCCCGGTGACCGCCGCCAGCCAGCCGTGTGCGTCCACCGCCATCGCCCGGCCGCCCAGCCGGGCGAGCAGCGGCGCGGCCACCGACCGCAGCCGGTCGATCGCGATCAGGTGCCGGGTCCGGATCTCGTTCTCGGCGAGCCGGGCCACCGAACCGACCAGGGCGAGCGTCGTCGGATGGAAGGTGGACGCGGGCCCGCTGATGTCGACGATGCCCATCATCCGGCCGTCCCGCGGGTCACGGACCGGGGCCGCCGCGCACGTCCAGCTGTGCAGGCTGCGGACGAAGTGTTCGGACGAGTGGACCTGCACGGAGGCGCGCCCGGCGAGCGCCGTACCGATCGCGTTGGTGCCCGTGACGGTCTCGGACCAGGCGGCGCCCTCCTCCAGACAGATGCCGTCGGCCCGGCGCAGCACCCCCGGATTGCCCTGCCGCCACAGCACCCGGCCCTCGGCATCGGTGACGACCACGATCTGCTGCGCGGCGTCGGCGATGGAGACCAACCCTTCGCTGAGCAGCGGCATCACCTCACCCAGCGCCGAACTCCGACGCCGGTGCTCGATCTCGTCCAGCTCCAGCAGCACACTCTCCGTGGACTGCTCGGAATCGACGCCACTGCGCAGCACCCGCTCCCACGAGGCAACGATCTCGGCCCGCGGCGCGACCGGCATCCGGTCGCCCGGCTGCTTCGCCTCCCGGGCCTTGTGGAGCAGGCGCGTGGCCCGGTCCGAGTCCATGTCCGCCAGCCGTGTCACCTCGGCAGCACGTGTCTCCACTGTCGACATTCCCCCAGATACGAGGACCGTGTTGGCGGCCCACGGGTCCCATCCTGCCGTTGTGGGGTTCCCGATACCGCGCACTCCACACAAAGGTTTGCAACCCTTTGCAACTCTGGCGGGGACCCACAGGTGCGTACGAGAGTGGCGTAACACCGCACGGCGGAGCCTGTGCCCCGCTGCTCGGTGCGCACAGCATGGAGGGTGGTGCCGTGTCGGCGCAGCACCACCCTCCGTCGCTGTTCCGGGCGGATCAGTGCGCGACGGGCCGTGCGCGCTCCACGATCGACGCCAGGTCCAGACTGTGCGGCAGCGTCCCGAACGCCGCGCCCCAGTCCCCGCCCAGCCGCGACGCACAGAACGCGTCGGCGACCTCCGGCGGCGCCCAGCGGACCAGCAGCGAACCCTGCAGCACCAGCGCCATCCGCTCGACGAGCCGACGGGCCCGCGCCTCGATCCCGTTCAGATCGGCGAGCTCGGTCAGCATGCCCTTGATCGCCCCGTCCAGCCGGTGATCGGCACCGCGCGCCCTGCCGACCTCCTGGAGGAACGCGTTCAGCGCCTGCGGTTCACGCTGCAGCGTCCGCAGGACATCCAGGGCCTGTACGTTCCCGGAGCCCTCCCAGATCGAGTTGAGCGGCGCCTCGCGCAGCAGCCGCGGCATCCCGGACTCCTCGACGTAACCGTTCCCGCCCAGGCACTCCAGCGCCTCGCCCACCATGGGTGTGCACCGCTTCGTCACCCAGTACTTCGCCGTGGGCACCGCGATCCGCAGGAACGCGGCCTCCGCCTCCGTACCGGCGTCGTACGCGGCGGCCAGCCGCAGTGCCAGGACCGTCGCCGCCTCGGACTCCAGCGCCAGATCGGCCAGTACGTTCCGCATCAGCGGCTTCTCGATCAGCACCCCGCCGAACGCGCTGCGGTACGTGCAGTGGTGGACCGCCTGTGCCGCCGCCTGCCGCATCAGCGCCGCCGAACCGGTCACACAGTCCAGCCGGGTCGCCGCCACCATCTCGATGATGGTGCGGACCCCGCGTCCCTCCTCGCCGACCCGGCGTGCCCACGTCCCGTCGAACTCGACCTCGCTCGACGCGTTGGACCGGTTGCCCAGCTTGTCCTTGAGACGCTGGATCGCGAACACGTTGCGGGTGCCGTCGGGCAGCACCCGGGGCAGCAGGAAGCACGTCAGCCCGCCGGGTGCCTGCGCCAGCACCAGGAAGCCGTCGGACATCGGCGCCGAACAGAACCACTTGTGCCCGGTGAGCAGATACTCGCCGTCGGCGGACAGCGGCTCGGCCCGTGTCGTGTTGGACCGCACATCGCTGCCGCCCTGCTTCTCCGTCATGCCCATCCCGAAGAGCACACCGGCCTTCTGCGCGGCGGGCCGGAGCCCCCGCTCGTACACCGACGACGTCAGTCGCGGCTCCCACTCGGCGGCCAGCACCGGATCGGTCCGCAGCGCGGGCACCGCCGCGTGCGTCATCGACAGCGGGCAGCCGTGCCCGCCCTCGGCCTGCGTCCACACCAGGAACCCGGCCGTGCGTCGCACATGGCCGCCGGGCCGCCCCCAGGCGTTCGTCAGCCCCGCGCCGACCGCGTGCCCGAGCAGCCGGTGCCAGGACGGGTGGAACTCCACTTCGTCGATGCGATGCCCGTACCGGTCATGGGTGCGGAGCCTCGGCGGATTCTCGTTCGCCTGCGTGCCCCACTCCTGGACCTGCGCGGACCCCGCGGCCCGGCCCAGGTCGTGGAGCTCCTCGCGCGCCCCCGCGAGCCGTTCGGGCGCGAGATGCCGCTCCACGGCCTCGGTGAGCGCGCGGTCGGCCGCGAAGACGTCGTAGCCGACCAGCGGCGGGACCTGATTGGACACGGTGTGGGTGGTGGCTGCCATGCCGATACGGTAAGGATGTGCAGGCAGCAAATGAAACACCCGAGCGGCCACCGGGTCGGCTCC
Organism: Streptomyces sp. NPDC005151; assembly: GCF_053599875.1. Taxonomy (NCBI): domain Bacteria; kingdom Bacillati; phylum Actinomycetota; class Actinomycetes; order Kitasatosporales; family Streptomycetaceae; genus Streptomyces; species Streptomyces sp. NPDC005151. The sequence continues at coordinate 4,006 of NZ_JBSFYR010000085.1, forward strand.
ACCGGGCCCGAGTCCTCTACCGCAACGTATCCAAGCGGCAGATGGTCTGGCAGTTGCTCAAGGACACCGTCAACTCGTGCATGGAGTACCGCATTCTGGGACTCGCGGCCGAGGCGGCGTTCTTCACTCTGCTGTCCCTGCCGCCCCTGCTGCTCGGCCTGATCGGACTGCTGGGGTACGTCGACGACTGGACCAGTACCACCACGGTCGCCTCCATCGAGCGCAATATCCTCAACGCGGCGCAGACGGTCCTGTCCGAGCGGGGCGTCAACGACTTCGCGAAACCGCTCCTGGCGGACGTCACGACCGGTGCCCGGCCCGATGTCATCTCGATCGGTTTCGCGATCGCGCTCTGGTCCGGGTCCCGCGCCGTGAACGTCTTCATCGACACGATCACCGTGATGTACGGCCTCGACGGCCAGCGCGGCATCGTCAAGACGCGGCTGCTCTCCTTCCTGCTGTACATCGTCGCGCTGCTGCTCGGCGCGGTCGTGCTGCCGCTGCTGGTGGTCGGCCCCGACCGGGTCGTGGAGTTCATCCCGTGGGGCACGGAGGTCATCAGCGTCCTGTACTGGCCGCTGGTGATCCTGCTGTCGATCGCGTTCCTGACGACGCTCTACCACGTGTCCGTGCCGGTCCGTTCGCCGTGGATGGAGGACGTGCCGGGCGCGCTGGTGGCGCTCGCCATGTGGGTGGTCGGCAGCTTCCTGCTGCGGATATATCTGACCAGTACGGTCGAGGGGCCGACGATCTACGGGTCGCTGGCCGCCCCGATCGCCGTGCTGCTGTGGATCGGCATCTCCGCGTTCGCGGTACTGGTGGGGGCGGCGGTCAACGCCGCCATCGACCGGGTGTGGCCGTCGGTGGCGACAGCGGCGGCACGTGCGGCCAACGACCGGGCGCGGGCCGCCCAGGCCGCGGAGTTGGTGGCGCGGACGAAGGCGGAGTGTGACGAGGACGGTGACAGTCCCTATATGCCGTCCGAGTTCCCGGAGCGGTGGTCACGGTTCCTGCCGCCGGACGATGTGAAGTCCCGGCTGCTGCAGCCGAGGGGCGAGAAGGACATCGCCAAGGGCCCGGCCAAGGAAGCGGAGCGGGGGATGAAGGGGTCCCGGGAGTCCCGTTCGTAGCGGGGACAGCCCTTACGGCCCCCCCACGACAGGGACTGAGCTCCCGGCGTCATGCGACTTTGCCTGCGGCGTTGTCGTCAGTCACCGACGCTCCGCGTCGACTTTGTCCTCCGCCTTGCCGTCGAAGCCGCATGACGCCGCTCGCTGATCCACTCCCTGTCGTGGAGGAGGGCCGTTAGCGTGGAGCCATGGGCGACACGTACGAGGAGCGGGAGTCCCGGTTCGACGGGGCGATCGTCTGGACCCGGCAGGTGCCGGAGGGACCTGTCCGGCCCGTACTGCCCGACGGCTGCATGGACCTGCTCTGGACCGACGGCCGCCTGCTCGTCGCCGGGCCCGACACCCATGCGTACGAGCCCGCCGGTGCGACCGGCGGGCGGTTCACCGGCATCCGGTTCGCCCCCGGCATCGCCCCGGCGCTCCTCGGTGTACCGGCGGACGAACTGCGTGACCAGCGGGTCGAGCTCGCCGATCTGTGGCCGGCCGCCCGGGTGCGGGTACTCGCCGAGCGCATCGCCGATGCCGCCGACCCCGCCGCGGCCCTGGAGTCCGTGGCGCTGCGGCGGGCGGCCGAGACCGGGCCGGCGGACCCGCTGATGCGGTCCGTCGCCGTGCAGCTGGCGCGGGGCCGGTCCGTCGCCGACACCGCGCACACGGCCGGTCTCGGCGCCCGTCAACTGCACCGCCGTTCCCTGGCGGCCTTCGGCTACGGGCCCAAGACCCTGGCCCGGGTCCTGCGGCTGCAGCGCGCGCTCGCTCTCGTACAGTCCGGAACGCCGTACGCCGGGGCGGCGCTCGCGGCGGGCTGCACCGACCAGGCGCATCTCGCGCGGGAGATTCGCGAACTGGCCGGTACGACCCTGACCGCCTACTGCGAGGCGTTGGCGAACAGCGACACCGCGCAGCCGTCCGGGTCGAGGACCACCGCGTAACGCTGCCCCCACACGGCGTCCCACGGCTTCAGATGGCCCCGGTACCCGGCGCCGGTCAGATCGTCGTACACCGCGTCCACCTCCGCGGGACCGTCGCAGCGGAACGCGAGCCCGACCCGGTCGCCGCCCCGCGCGCCGGACCACTCGGGGTCGTAGGAGCGGATGACGTCCTCGGTGTCCCACATGAGGCGCTGCCCGCCCGGCAGGGTCACTTCGACATGGGGTGCGGAATCCGCCTCGGCCGGGATGTCGAGCCCGAGCCGGCGGTAGAAGGCGAGCGATGCGGCCAGATTCGCGGTCGTGATGCCGATCGCGTCAAGTCGTGGAGTCATGGTCCGAACGTAGAACGGACACGCGCCACGGGTCTTGTACGAATCGGTCATGCCCTTGCCCGGCTGCGGGGGCGCCGGGACGGGTGGCCTAGATTTTCGGTGACGACCAGGGGGTTCGACCAGGGGGAACGAAGGGGACGCGGGGATCGAGGAGATGGGACGGGGAAGAATTCTTGCGCAGGCGCCGCTGGCGGTGGCCTGCGGGCTGATGGCGTGGCAGGTGTGGCTGCTGTTCCACGTCAGCTCGACCGAGGTGTCGCGCGTGATGTGGAGCTGCGACGACTTGATTCGGCTCGCGGGCTGAGAGCCTGTCGGGTGACCTCTGATCGGGCGGCCACGCCCTGGCACGCACGCTTGCCGAAATGCCCTAGTAGCTCCTTCCCCAAGCTCTCAGCTTCGTTCGAGCAGGGGAGACCCCATCCGAGGGCTTTCCGGCGCCTTGGAATCGCACGCACCAGACCGCGTCCGCTTTCCGATCGAAGGTCACCCGACAGGCTCTGAGGCGCGAAAATCGGTTGAGCCGGCGGCGCTCCGGACGGTGGGATGACCGCCCGGACCGGGTGAACGCCGCCCTGCACCACCTCGACGAACTCGTGGCCCGACCTTTAGGGGGTGTCCGGCCCTGATTCGCCGGACACCTCTTCACGCGTCTCGTGGTCCAGGCAGTCGGCGGGCACCGTGCCCGGGTCCGCCAGCGCCAGACCGAGCTGGGCGCGTTCGGTGACCCAGCGGGTCGGGCGGTGACGCGGGTCGCCGGTCGTCGTGTGCAGCGACCGGTGCAGCCGGAGCATCCGGTCCGCGCCGATCCGGTCCCCCCAGGCCAGCGGCCCGACCGGATAGCCGAGACCGGTGGTGACAGCGAGATCGATGTCCGCCGGGGTGGCGAGGGAACGCTCGGCGATCGACGCGGCGACGGAGACGATCGAGGCCAGCAGCCGCTGCGCGACCGAACCCGCCGTGTCCCGTACCACCGACACCGCGTACGGCTCGCCGCCGTCCTCCGCCGCCCGCGCCAGCACCGCGCGGGCATCCCGTGCGGCAGCTGGGTCCGCCGCCGGGGTCACGGCCAGCACCCGGCGCTTCCCGACCGCGGCCAGCGGGTCCGTGCCGAACGTGCGCCCGGCGGGCAGTCCGTGCGCGGCGACCGCGGCGGCCACCGTCGTACCCCAGACCGGGACCAGCACCAGCGCATCGGTGGACGGCTCCGCACCGCTCTCGACGACGGCGCCTGCCGCGGTCAGCGTCCGCCGCAGTGCGGTCGCGTCCGGCTCCGCCGCGCCCCCGACCACGTACACCGGGCGGTCCGCATCCCCCGTGACCGGCGGCTCCGGAACCGGGGCCGGCGCGTCGGGGCCGTACGCGAACCAGCCGCGCCCGGTCTTGCGGCCGTGCAGTCCCGCGACCACCCGGTTCGGGGTGAGGTAGGAGGGGCGGAGCCGGTCCGCGTACCGGAAGCCCTGCCAGATCGAGTCGATGACGGCAGCCGTCACATCCAGACCGGTGAGGTCCATCAGCTCGAACGGGCCCATCCGCAGGCCGAGCACGTCCCGGGCGATCCGGTCGATGCCCGCCGGGTCGGCGACCGACTCCTCCAGCAGTGCGAGCGCCTCGGTCACCAGGCCGCGACCCGCGTGGTTCACCAGGAAGCCGGGCGTGTCGGCGACCGTCACCGCCCGGTGGCCGCAGCCCTCGACGAGTGCGGTGAGCAGCGGCGGGATCTCCGGACGGGTGGCCGCGCCCGGCACGATCTCGACGATCTTCATCAGCGGCACCGGGTTGAAGAAGTGCAGCCCGGCCAGGCGCGTCGGGTCCTTCAGCTCCGCGGCGATCCGGGTGACCGACAGCGAGGAGGTGTTGGTGGCGAAGACCGTCGAGGCGGGCAGCGCCCGTTCCAGCAGGCCGAAGACCTCCGCCTTGGTGGCGAGATCCTCCCGTACCGCCTCGATGACCAGCTCGCAGTCCGGTCCGTCCGCCCACGGGTCATCCAGCGGAACCAGCCGCTCCACAGTGGCGGCGGACTCCTCGGCGGAGAGCCTGCCCTTCTGCACGGCGCGGTCGAGCATGGACCGCACGAAGTCGACGGCGGCCGTCACCGCCTCCGGGCGTACATCGCACAGCTCGACGGTGTTTCCGGCGCTCGCAGCCCACTGGGCGATGCCGCGGCCCATGGCTCCGGCGCCGACGATCCTGATACGCATGGCGGTTGGGGTCCTCTCGGTGGTGCTGTCGGTGGGCGGGTCGGCTGGGACCTGCCCGGAACTCAACGAAGATAGACGCGCTCGGGGTCGACGTCCTCGCGCAGCAGCCGCAGCTCGGCCGCGGTCGGCGGCTCCACGGTCGCCACCGTGTCGGCGACCTCGAGATCCCAGCCGGTGGCCGCCCGTACCTGCTCGACGGTGACGCCCGGGTGGACGGCGACCAGCCGCAGCTCCTCGCCGACGCCCGCGCGGGCCAGGATGCCCAGTTCGGTGATGACCCGGGTGACACCGGCGCCCAGCGGCCTGATGCCTTCGGCCAGCGCGCGGTCGGGGCCCGGGGTGGTGCAGAAATCGAGCGTTTCGGCGAAGGAACGCGGATTGTGGCGGCGCATCACCACGAAGACCTCGCGGGAGTTGGCCATCACCTCGACACCGCCGCCCGAGCCGGGCAGCCGGACCGACGGACTGTCCCAGTCGCCGATCACGGACGTGTTCAGACTGCCCCACCGGTCGATCTGCGCGGCCCCGAGGAACCCCACGTCGATGTGGCCACCCTGCAGCACACAGCCGAACAGGGCGGGCATCGACAGAACCGCTTCGGCGCCCGTGATCAGGACCGCGTCGGCGATGGTCTCCGGCAGGTGCGAGGGGTGGGCGCCGCAGACTCCGGACTCGTAGACGACCTCGATCTCCGGGGCCACCGTCAGATGCGCCAGTTCGGTGGCGAGCGTCGGCAGGCCGATCCCGGCGAACACGGTGCGGCGCGCGGCCAGTTCGCGGGAGGCGACGACGGAGAGCAGCTCCGACGAGGTGATGGTGTCCGGTGCGGTGGTGGTCATGAACCGTTCCTTCTCGTGTCCCGTTTCCGTACTCACAGTCGGCGTCCGTAGTTCACCGGCCGGCTGAGCGCCTCGCCGACCGCCAGCCCCGCCCAGAACTCCTTGCCGAGCTTGTCGACGTACTCGGCGTGGTCGGCCGTCCCGCGCACCCACTCGTTCAGCCACTCCTGGAGCCGTTCCGGATCCTTGCTGATGTGCGACCAGGTCCGGTAGAAGGCGTTGTCCCGGTCGTAGTACCCCTGCGCGAAGGACGGGTGGGCGCCGCGCGGGCAGGCGACGACCGCGTCGACCGCGTGGGCGGGGACGAGCGTACGGTTCGGGTCCGAGCGGATCACCTCGTCGTCGACGATCTCCTCCACGACGACGATCGCCTTGTCCGCCGCGTACACCGCTTCGGCCTGGATGCCGGTCAGGCCCCATATCTGGGTGTTGCCGCTCCGGTCGGCGCGCTGCGCGTGGATGATCGTCACATCCGGGTTGACGGGCGGGACGACATAGATCTGCTCGGTCTCGCCGTCCGGCCCCGGGTAGGGCGAAGTGACCTTCCGGAGATCGCTGTTGACGGACGGGAGATCGCTGCCGCCGTAGCTGCGCAGCGGATAGAACGGCAGCCGTTGGGAACCGGCGAGATAACGGCAGATCATCCCGTAGTGGCTGTACTCCTCGAAGGCGAGCAGTGCCGGGTCGCCGGTCTCGATGCGCCGCCGCAGTTCGCCGAGCGAACCGGCGGAGGAGTTGCCCACGAAGGATGAGACCAGTCGTGAGACGCAGCCCGCGGCGATCATCTGGTCCACCACGATGTCCGCGGTCATCCGGACGACGGTGAGGTCCCGGCGGCCCTGGCGGATGATCTCGTGGCCCGCGGCGGTCGGGATCAGGTGGGTGAAGCCTTCGAGGCAGACGGTGCCGCCGTCGTGGACGAAGGCGGCGATCGCCGCCTTCATCGACATCGTTTTCTCCCTGCGGTCCGTCGTGGCCACGGTGCTCCTCTGCCGGTGCGTGCGCGTCGTCCCACCGTGTCAGCGGCTATTGATTGCTGTCCAATACCAAATTAAGGTCGCATCGAGACGATCGATTAATGAATCCGGTCCGGGGGCCGGTGAGTGGAGGGCCGGGTATGGAGTTGCGTCATCTGTCCGCGTTTGTCGCCGTGGCCGAGGAGCTGCACTTCGGCCGGGCCGCCAAGCGGCTGCAGATGGCCCAGCCGCCGCTGAGCCAGCAGATCCGCCGGCTGGAGAAGGAGCTGGGTGTCCAGCTCTTCGAGCGCAACACCCGGTCGGTGCGGCTCACCAGCGCGGGGGAGTCCTTCCTGCAGCCGGTGCGGACCATCCTCGACGACCTCGACACCGCGGTACGGGCCGCCAAGGCCGCCGGGCGCGGCGAGTACGGCCGGGTCAGCATCGGCTTCGCGGGCGCCTCCAGTCACGAGACGCTGCCGCTCCTCACGAGGGCCGTGCGCGCCGCCCACCCCGCACTCGAACTGGTCATGAAGGGGCAGACGTACGCCAATGTCGCCCTCGACAGGGTCGCCGACGGATCGCTCGACCTGGGGTTCATCCGGCTGCCGGTGACCCAGCCCGGCGTGGCGTACCGGGTGATCGACGAGGAGGAGCTGGTGTGCGCACTGCCCTCCGACCACCGGCTCGCCCAGCTGGACAGCGTCCCCATAGGGGTCCTCGCCGAGGAGCCCTTCGTCTCCTTCCCCGCCAACACCGGCTCCACCGTGCGGGACGCGATGGTCGGGGCCTGCGAGGCGGCCGGGTTCAACCCGCGTGTGGTGCAGGAGGCCCCCGACTCGTACACCATCCTGGCGCTCGTCGCCGCGGGCGTCGGCGTGACGCTCACGGTCACCTCCGTCCAGCACATCCAGCAGAACGGGCTCGTCTACCGGCCCCTCTCCGGGCCGCCCATCCGGCTCCGGGCGGCGCTGGCCTGGCGGGCCGACAATCCGTCCGCCGCTCTGCGGGCGGTGCTCGCGGTGGCGGAGGACGCCCTGCCCACGCCCGTGCACCCGGCCGCAGCCGATTGAGACGCGCAACGTCTTGAACCAGGGCGAAGTGGATATTGGACCGACTCAGTCGCGGGGTGCGAGGGTCGGCGCACACACCCTCGCCACCGGAAGGTCCCGCCGTGCCCGACCAGCAGCTCGACATCGTCATCTGTGAACCGCTGCGCACGCCCATCGGCCGCTTCGGCGGGGCATTCGCCCAGCAGACCCCGGCCGCACTCGCCGCACGCGTCATCGCCGAGATCGTCGCCCGCACCGGCGTCGACCCGGCCGCCGTCGACGAGGTGATCCTGGGCCACGCCTACCCGTCCTCCGAAGCCCCCGCCATCGGCCGGGTCGCCGCCCTCGACGCCGGGCTCCCGGAATCCGTGACCGGTGCGCAGATCGACCGCCGCTGCGGCTCCGGGCTGCAGGCCGTGCTCGACGCGGCGATGCAGATCCGGGCCGGCTTCAGCGAGGTCGTGATCGCGGGCGGCGTCGACGTGATGAGCGCCGCTCCGTACTACACGCACGACGGCCGCTGGGGCATCAAGGGCCCCGGCCTGCAGCTCCACGACTCGCTGGCCCGCGGCCGGGTCACCGCGGGCGGCGTCAACCACCCGGTCCCCGGCGGGATGATCGAGACCGCGGAGAACCTGCGGCGGGAGTACGGCATCAGCCGCGCCGACCAGGACGCCCTCGCCCTGCGCTCGCAGCAGCGCGCCGCCCGCGCCGCGGCGCAGCGGCGGTACGACGGGGAGACCGTCCCCGTCACCGTACGCACCCGCAAGGGTGAGACGACCGTCACCGCGGACGAGTACCCCCGCCCCGACACCACCGCCGAACAGCTCGCCGCGCTGCGGCCGATCATGCTGAAGTCCGACCCGGACGCCACCGTCACCGCGGGGAACGCCAGCGGTCAGAACGACGCGGCCGCCGCCTGTCTGGTGACGAGCGCGGCGACCGCCGAACGCCTCGGGCTGAACCCGCTGGTCCGGCTGGTCTCCTTCGCGCGAGCCGGAGTCCCGGCCGCGACGATGGGCATCGGGCCCGTCCCGGCGACCCGTGCAGCCCTGGCCCGCGCCGGACTCACCCTGGCCGACCTCGACCTGATCGAGCTGAACGAGGCCTTCGCCGCCCAAGTGCTCGCCTGCACGCGTGAACTGGGACTCGGCGACATCGACCACGAGCAGCGGATCAACGTCAACGGCTCCGGAGTCTCCCTGGGACACCCCGTCGGTGCCACCGGCGCCCGCATTCTCGCCACGCTGACCCGCGAGCTGCACCGGCGCGAGGCCCGGTACGGCCTGGAGACCATGTGCATCGGAGGCGGACAGGGCCTCGCCGCCGTCTTCGAACGCATCGTGGCCTGACGCGCACCCACGGCAGCCGATCGGCAGTGAGATGCTCAGCGTCTCACTGCACCGGCAATTCAGAGCCCCAGCCACGACGAGCCGGCAACGGAACCGGTCTCCGTACCGCGCACCGCCACGGCCTGCCCCCACCCCTGTGAGATGAGATACGGAGGCCGGCCGCCATGCCGCTGACCGTGAACGGCATCCCGGACATCCTCGCGCTGAGCGGGCGCGGTCTCAGGGTGCGCGAGGACGTCGCCGACGGCCACCAGGACCCCGGGGTCACCTGGGCACCCCTCACGCCGAGGCGGCGCTCCCCATCACGGCGGCAACCGCCATCCGCACGGCCCGCCCCGTCACCGCCGTCGCGTCGTCCCCCGACTCGATCGCCGTCGTGGCGGCATTGACGATCCCCTGAAGCAGCACCGCCGTACGCCGCGGATCGTCATCCCCCAGCTCCGCCAGCGCACCTGTCAGCGGAGTGAGCAGCTCCCGGTGCGCCTGCGCCGCGCTCTCCCTCACCACGGCCACATCCCGGACCCCGGCCAGCGTCTGGGCGATCCGGTGCTCGCCGCTGCGTACCAGCTCCAGTTGCGACGTCACATACGCGGCGATCTTCTGCTCCGGCGTGGCGGCCGCCGACATGCCCGCCCTGATGGCGGACGTCCAGCGCGGCATCGCGTCCTCGACGACCGCGGCGAGCAGCTCGGGGCGGCCGGGGAAGTACTTGTAGACGCTGTTACGGGCGAGGCCCGTGGCCTTGGCGACCGCCGTGAAGGTCACCGCTTCCGCGTCGCCGCCCTCCAGCAGTGCACGTGCCGCCCGCACCAGGGCCAGCCGCTGCTGGGCGTGGTGCTCGGCGACCGTAGCGGCGCTGATCTTGGGCACCGGCCCAGTCTAGAAGGCCGACCGGCCGTCAGGGGACCCACTTGGGGACGGCGCGTCGCCATCATCTATCTTGGCGACGCACCGTCCCTAACATCGATCCTCGAAGGGAACCGCCGTGTTCCTCGCACTGCTGGAGCTGCGCGCAGCCCGTGGCCGCTTTCTGCTCATGGGGTCCGTCGTGGTGCTCGTCGCCGCGCTCGTCGGCATCGTCTCCGGCTTCACCACCGGCCTCGGCGACGACACCGTCTCGGCCCTGCGCCGCCTCCCGGCCTCGCACCTGGTGTTCTCCTCCGACGCCCGGTCCGACCAATTCGCCCGTAGCCTCCTCGACGACCGGGCGGCCGCCGCCTGGCACCAGGGCGCTGACGCCGACACGACCCCCCTGGGCGTCTCCATCACCCGCGGTACGACGGACCGCGGCGCCGAGGTCGACCTCGCCGCCTTCGGCGTCGAACCCGGCTCCTTCCTCGCCCCGTCCGTTACCGCGGGCAAGGGCCTCGACCGCACCGCCGCCGACAGCATCGTGATCTCCGCCAAGCTCGCCGACGAGGGGGTACGGGTCGGGGACACCCTCGTCATCGACCGGCTCGGCATCCGGCTGCACGTCACCGGCCTCACCGACCGTTCCAGTTACGGGCATGTTCCCGCCGCCTACGTCCCGTTGACCACCTGGCAGCGCATCCGCTTCAGCACCCCGGGCGCCCCGGCCTCCGCCACCGCCACGATCCCCGACCGGTTCAGCGCCCTGGCCGTGCGCGATGCCGGCGGCGCCTCGTTCGCCGCCCTCGACCAGCGGCTCTCCACCACGACGCTCACCAGGGAGAAGGCGTACGAGGCGGCCCCCGGCTACACCGGCGAACGCGTCACGATGAACTCGATCCAGGTCTTCCTCTACCTGATCGCCCCGCTGGTCGTCGGCGCGTTCTTCGCGGTGTGGACCGTGCAGCGCCGGCCCGAACTGGCCCTGCTCCGCGCCCTCGGCGCCTCCCGCAGGCGGCTGCTCGCCCACACGGTGCTCCAGGCCGCGCTGGTTGTCGTCCTCGGCACCGCGGCGGGCGCCGTCCTCGCCGCAGCCGTCGGGCTGCTGGTCGGTGAGCAGGTGCCGTTCAGCCTGCCCGCCGCCACGCTCGCCGTCACCATGTGCACCGTCGCCGCCGTCGGCCTCGCGGGCACCGCCCTGACCCTGCGCCAGGTCACCTCCGCCGACCCACTGACCATGCTGGGAGCCAACCGATGAGCCTCGAACTGACCGGCGTCACCGTTGAATTCGGTCGCGCCGACGCCCATACCACTGTCCTCGACGGCCTCGACGTCACCTTCGAGCCCGGCTGTACGACCGCGCTCGTCGGCCCGTCCGGATCAGGCAAGTCCACCCTGCTCGCCGTCGCGGGCGCCCTGCTGCGGCCCACCGCCGGCCAGGTCCTGCTGGACGGCGAGGACCTGGCGACCCGCACCGACGCACAGCGTGCGGCGATCCGCCGCGAACGAATCGGCTACATGTTCCAGAGCGGCAATCTGCTCTCCGGGCTGCCCGCCGTCGAACAGCTCCTCGCCGCCGTGTACATCAGCGGCAGGCGCCCCCGCGCGTACCGTGCCCGCGCCGAGGAAGCGCTGACCGAGGTCGGCCTCGGCCACCGCCTGCGCCACCGCCCGGAGGAGCTCTCCGGTGGCGAACGCCAGCGCGTCGCCCTGGCCCGCGCACTGTTCCTCGCGCCGAAGTTGCTGCTGGTCGACGAACCGACCGCGGCCGTCGACCGCTCACAGGCGGGCGAACTGGCCGCTCTCCTCGCCGACCGCACCCGCCGGGACCGGTGCGTCACCGTCGTCGCGACCCACGATCCGGCAGTGGCGGAGGCAGCCGACCGGATCGTCGACATGGCGGAGCTGACCGGTGCGGCGCGGGCGCCGGTGTCCGGCGGCCGCTGAAGGAACACCCGCGTACGTGCTGCCCGCGGACGGGGCAGTGCGTACGCGGGTGCCGCCACCTGTCCGACGGGCGCGACCGTCACCGCCCGGCTTCTGCCCCGCCTACTGAAAGGCCGCACCCGCGGCCCGGTGTTCGTCACCCACCGCCGCCCAGGGCCGGGCAAAGTCATCAGCCCCCGCGACGTCAGTCCTGACACCGGCCTGGCTCGACTGTCCTACGGCCAGGCCCGCGCCCTTCTGGACGAGCACACCGCGGTGCGCGGGCCCGGAACGGGCTGGGACCTGCACGAGTACCGCCACTCCTCGCTCACCCACCTGGGCGAGCAGGGCGCCTCACTGCTGATGCTGATGGCCAAGTCCCGGCACAAGAAGCCAAAGAACGTCCGCCGCTACTTCAAGCCGTCCCCCGCGGCGATCGCCGAGCTGACCAGCTTGCTCGCGTCTGGCGACAGCCGCCGCTGACAGCGGACGTGACGAAGCCCTGGGTTGTACTTGAGTTCTAGTGGTCGTCGCAACACCCCAGCTCAGGGGATGCGATGGACTTCGAGATCCGGGAGGACCGGCACCGGAAGGGGCGCCGTCTGACGGGGCTTCGTCTGCGCCAGTGATCGGACGCTTCTCGTTCGGCAGGTGGGGGTGATGCTGCTCCTTGGAATTCCCCACCTGGTGCTCCGTGGGCGACCAAACCTGCTCAGTTGATCTCCCGACCCTATGAGTGATCTTGATCGGTGTGTCGGGGTGCAGTGATCATTGGCCTACTCGGCCGTCGATCCGCTCGCGCAGGAGGTCGGCGTGGCCGCAGTGCCGCGCGTACTCCGCGATCTGCGCCACCAGGACGTCGCGAAGCTGCTCGTTCCCACCGGCTTCGGGGCCGAGGTCGGAGAAGCCGGCGTTCCGGGTGCCGAGGTCGGTGACGCCGGCCAGGAACCGGTCGGTGAGTTCCACCTCTGCCCGCCACTGTCGCCAGGCGTCCTCCATGACCGCAGGGTCGGCGATCGCGCCGTTCCAGTCGCCGTCGCGGTCCTCGTCGGTGCGGTACAGCTTCGGCGCGTCCTCGCCGGCCATCACCCGGCGAAAGTGTCGTTCCTCCTCGACCATGTGCCGCACCAGCCCGAGCAGGGACATCGTGGACGGCGGTACGGAGCGCCGGGCCATCTGTTCGGCGTCCAGGCCCGCGCATTTCATTTCCAGGGTGAGGCGGTAGTGGCGCAGGTTGTCGAGCAGAATGCTGCGTTCGTCGACAACATCGACATCGGTCTCGCGTGGGTCGTCGTCCGGATCAACCCACATATCAGGATAGATGGTTGACTGCGTCCACCGAGTCGCCGCTGGTTCATTGATGTGCTCATCCGAGTTCATGTGGGCATCGTCGCCCGCGTCGACACTGTCCGCCACTAAATATTGGGAATCTGCGTCAGCCGGCGGCCGGCCAACCGCGTCCCGCCTACGCGGCGTCCACTCGTGCTCCCCACCGCGCAGTCCGCGGGCAAATAGCCCGTCCACGGCATGGAGGAGCCCTCGCGGGATGGTGTGGGGGAGTGGCGTACTGTGCGCCAGGATCAGAGCAAGACAGAAGACGTCTGATGTCCTGTCGGCTCACGGAGCCCAGGCACCACCGCAGCACTCGTCAAGGGCCCGCCGGGCCAGGCCCCGCGAGCGGCAGGGCCTGGCTCCGTTCCCCGGTGGACGTCGGCGCCCCGGTCAGTCCACGGCTGCCGCGTCGCGGGCGCGGGCCTCCGAGATCCGCCGCCTGACCGGCGCGTAGTGCTCGCCCAGCGCCTTCATGAACCCGGCGATGTCACCGGCCCGCGCGGCGTCCACGATGTTCTGGTGGGCGGCGATCGTCGCCGTCTCGTCGGCATGCGTGAATCCGTCGAGATGCGGCGCGACGATCGCGTACACGTCCCAGAAGGCCATCGACAGCTGGCCGATCAGCTGATTGCCGAGCGGTGCCACCAGCAGCGCGTGGAACGCCCGGTCGGCTTCCACGAGGCCGTTCCCCTGCTGCGCCCCGGTCGCGCGCATGGTGGCCACCAGGCCTTCCAGCGAGTCGAGCTGCTCCGGGGGCAGCAGTGAGACGATCCGGTCGGCCATCCCGCGTTCGAAGAGCTCGCGTACGTCGACGAGGTCGGCCATCACCTGGAAGCCGTCGTCGGCGGAGAACAGACCGCGGAAGGTCAGGCTCTCCACCAGGACGGACAGGCTCAGCCGGCCGACGTATGTGCCGTGCCCGTGGCGGACCTCGACGATGTCCAGCGCATTGAGGATCTTGACGGCCTCGCGCCTCGGTTCGCTCGCCGCGACCTCCCACAGGCTCGGCGACGAGTCCGTCATGCGCACCCTCGACGTCGTGATGTCGTTCCCGCCGATCGCACTGGCCGCCGTCCTCCTCGCGGTCTTCGGTACCAGCATCCCGGCGATCATCTTCACCATCGCGTTCGTCTGCACCCCGTCGCCGGCCCGCGTGGTCCGCGCCAATGTGCTGTCCCAGTACGGCGAGGACTACGTCGCCGCCGAGAAGGTCATCGGCGCCCGCCGCGGCTACATCGTGCTCCGTCATGTCGCCGTCAATTGCATGGCCCCCGTCATGGTGTTCGCCACCGTCATGGTCGCCGAGGCGATCATCTTCGAGGCGAGCCTCGCCCCGGCACGGCCTCCGCCACCGCCGCCGGCCTCGGGGCGTTCAAGACGGCGCTGATGCTGCGCGGCATCATCACCACCAATGTGATGAGCCCGCCGATGCGCCGCCTGGACGCCGCGGAGACGGTAAAGATCGCCGCGTGCCTGGAACGCGCCGGGCTGTCCCACCTCTGACGGGCCCTCCCTACGGAAACAGGTCCGGTAGGACAGCCGAAGCCGTCCTACCGGACCTGTCCGCCATCCAGCTGTTACGTCACTTCTGCCCGGCGCGGGCGCGACGCATCAGCACCGTGCCGCCGAGCAGCAGGGCGACGCTCGCTCCGGCCGCCAGGCCGAGGTCGGCGGCCCCGGTGTGGGCCAGTTGCGAGCCGGGGGAATTCGGGGTGCGCGGCACTGTCGTATCGGTGACGGGCACGGTGGTGGTGGGGGGAACGGTGGTGGGGGGAACGGTGGTGGGGGGAACGGTGGTGGGGGGAACGGTGGTGGGGGGAACGGTGACGGGGGGAACGGTGACGGGGGGAACGGTGACGGGGGGCACCGTGACGGGCGGCACGGTGACAGGGGGAACGGTGACGGGGGGCACGGTGACGGGCGGCACGGTGACAGGGGGAACGGTGACGGGGGGCACGGTGACGGGCGGCACGGTGACAGGGGGAACGGTGACGGGGGGCACCGTGACGGGGGGAACGGTGGTGGGCGGTACTCCCGTTGACGGCCGGTCCACGTTGGCGCACCCGTTGCCGGACGCGGGGTTCAGCGCACCGACGACATCGACGGAGTTGCCGCAGGCATTGACCGGGATATCGACAGGAGCCTGGATCAGGTTCCCCGACAGCACCCCGGGGGAGTCGCTGGTTGAACCCTCGGCGCTCGCGCCCCGGGTTCCGTTGTCGTCCGGACCGCTGTCGGTGTTCTCGCACCCATTACCGAAGGCCGGGTTCAGCAGCCCGACCACATTGACCGTGTTGCCGCAGAGGTTGACGGGAACGTGCACCGGCACCTGCACGGCATTGCCGGAGCCGACGCCCGGCGAACCGGCGGCCGTGCCGTCGGCCGAGGCATCCGCGAACGCGTAGCCGCCGGCCGCAGTCAGGATTCCTGACGCCGCCGCCATGACGATCATGCTTTTACTCAAGGCTTTTCGCATTGGGTGCCCTTTCTTAGGACATCGTGCGCGGGCGGAATGCCCACATTTCTCTCACTAGGCGGTGGCAGTTACCGCCCGGGACTGCCGCCCCGACGGTTCTCCATGTCCGTGTTCGGCAAGCGGTGGTCGCGTCGCGGCGGAATCGGCGAATCTCTGCCGTACGCGTTCCGGAAGTGCGCTTGTCGACAGTCGTAACGATGGGGAATTGGTGAAGGAAACTCGAAAGTCCGCGGGAATTGTGTGACCACCCGGACGGATGACGCACGCGTGTTCTCCAGCCCGTTGTTCAGGCGGAACTGCGGGTTTCTGGGCGTGCTCTCGTACGGGTGTCCGTGACGTCCTGGCATTCGGGTGAATGAAGAGAACCAAACGCCCTGCCCCGAGTTGGGCAGGGCGCTCCGACACGGGGCGTCAAGTATGAGAAGGGTTCGTCGTGATCAAGAGGGTTCTGGCCACGGGCGCCGTCGCCGCCTCCATTGTCGGCATCTCGGCCACGCTCGCTCCGCAGGCGATGGCCATCGGCAATGACACCGGCACCACGTCGGTCAACGGCAACGGCGCCTCGCAGTCCTTCGGCAACTCCGAGACCCGTGGTGACTGGAGCCCGCAGTTCGGGCTGGTCCAGGGCAGCCTGAACAAGCCCTGCGTCGGCCTCCCGGCCAAGGTCAACGCCGGTTCGCTCCTCGGTGTCGTCCCGATCGCGGTCCAGGACGTCAACGTCCTGTCCTCGCCGCAGAACCAGCAATGCACCGAGAACTCCACCCAGGCCAAGGGTGACGAGCCCCTGTCGCACATCCTGGACAACATCCCGGTGCTCTCCGGCAACGGCGCTTCCAATAGCTGATCCAGCCGCACCGAACTGGCCCGGGCCGCCGGCGTTCCTCCCCTGCGCGGCCCGGGCCTGCTGCTGCCCGCCGCTCGCTCGGCGCATCGGGGATGCCGGATGATTCCGGCGGTGGCGCCGGGCGATCGGAGCATTGCGTCATTCGGGCGGATTTCCGCGAATTCTCTCTCTGGAGAGTTTCGCGCACAGACTTACATCGTTACGAATTACAGTGGCGGAGTTACGAGCGATCAGGACAGCGCTCGTGCGGCACGAAAGTCGTGACCGCTCCGGACTCCGTCAAAGAAAGGGATGAAAGTGAAGTACACCAAGGTTGCCGCCATCGCCGCCGGAACGCTGATGGCGATCGGTGCCGCTACGCCCGCCTTCGCCGACTCCGGTGCCGATGGTGCCGCTAACAACTCCCCGGGCTTCATTTCCGGCAACGTCATCCAGGTTCCGATTCACGTTCCGGTCAACGCCTGCGGCAACACCCTGAGCGTGATCGGTCTGCTCAACCCGGCCTTCGGCAACGCCTGCATCAACAGCTGACCGCTGTCGGCCGAGCCCCGTGCTCATTTCCGGTTCGCCCCGGATCGCATCTCCTGCGATCCGGGGCGTTCCTCTTTTCTGCGTTCTCCGTCCCGGAGGGTACGCGGCACTGCTCGGCTGCGGCGGAACGATCGGAGACATTCCACCGGCCCGGGGCGCGGAGCGCCGGCGGCTGGAGGCTGACACCCGGACAGCTGCGCAGAACGGAGCACCTGACAGTGCACCACTGATTCCGCCACCAGAACCCCGACAACACCCGTTCCGGTGATTAGTCATGCAATCGATCGAATGTTCCGGCAGAAAAAGGAGACCGCGCAGTTGCCCGGCCGGAACCGGATCGTTACCCAGGGCGAAAGCGGCAGAAGTCACAGGTAAAGAAGGCTTGTGCGGTGCGGGGACGCGACCGAAACAGATGCCGCCGCAGAAGGGAACCCGAAAAGTGAAGTACGCGAAGACAGCTGCGTTCCTTGCCGGTTCAGTGGTTGCGCTCGGAACGGCTGCTCCCGCCTCCGCCGTTACCACCGCCACGGCCCCCGGTTTCAGCCTCGACGGCGGCGTCAACCAGGTGCTGGAGGCGGCGCCGCAGGGTGTCGACCCGATCGTCGACACCGTCAGCGGCGCCACCGGCCCGGTGCAGAAGAAGGGCACCGTCACCAAGGTCGCCGGTCAGGCCGCCGGCGCAGCCCAGGACGCCGCGCCGCTGCTCGGTGGCGTGCGCCTCGGCGGCTGATCCGTCGTAAGGCGGAAGTTCCCCCGCCCATGGGCAGCGTTCGCATTTCTCCGCTGTCGATGCCGCATGGTCCTGTCCGGCAACGGCACCACCAACGGCTGAGCCGTACCGTTCCGGACGCTCCTCGCCGGGCCCTCGACGATTCCCCGGACGCTTCGCAGGGGCGGCGAGTCCGCCATTCCGCAGCGCGTGACACAGGACCCGCAACACCCGTGGGGCCGGTCCGTCCACGCGGCAGCCGATTCCCGGCGGCCCGGACGCACTGGCCCTTCGTCCTGTCGCCGGGCAGCTGCCCGAACACCTCGTTGGAGGGGAGTACTGGGCCGGTTGCCGCAGTTGCGGCGGCCGTCACCCGTCGAACCGGGTACAGGCGTCCCATGGACCAGTACGACAGCCAACGCCCGTGGGGCCGGCACCGGCACACGGAGGACGACACCCCGATCTACGACCGCCTGCTCGCCGAATGGCAGGCGGCCCGGCGGGACCGGGCACCGCGTCCCGAGCCGGGTCCGCCCCGCGCGCGGGACCGGGACCGGGACCGGGCACCGCGTCCCGAGCCGGGTCCGCCCCGCGCGGACGGGCTCGTGCCCGCCGCGCGCACCTCCTGCGAGGACCTCGGTGAATGACCTCGAAGCGTCGAACTCATTCCGGATGGAACCCATTTGAGTGGTACGGCGGAACCGACGCTTCCGCAACCGGTTGATCAGTACGTTCCCCAACGGGACGCTCTGAAAGGTGAAGCCTGATGAAGAAGACGATGGCCGGCGCAGCAGTGGCCGTGTCCCTGGTCGGCCTGTCGGCCCCCGCGGCGATGGCGATCGGTAACGACCAGGGCACCACGTCGGTCAACGGCAACGACGGTCAGCAGGCGTTCGGCAACAGCGTCACCCAGGGCGACCACAGTCCGCAGGCGCAGCTCGTCCAGGGCTCGCTGAACAAGGCGTGCGTCGGCCTGCCGGCCAAGGCCAACGCCGGTTCGCTCGTCGGCGTGCTGGTGCCCGTCGCGGCTCAGGACGTCAACGTCCTGCACTTGCCGCAGAACCAGCAGTGCGCCGAGAACTCCACGCAGGCCAAGGGTGACGAGGCGCTGTCGCACATCGTGGACGACATCCCGGTGCTGTCGGGCAACGGTTCCCTCAACAACTGACGCCTCGTGATGTGCGGGCGGCCGGGGCCGAGCCCCGGACCGCCGGAACTCCCGTGTTCGTACGGGGCCGCACGCGCCGATGCCCACCACTCCACGGGGGTGGTGGGCATCGGGCGTACCCGGGCGTACGGGTCAGCCCAGGGAGCGCACCGGCAGGACGCAGCGGGCGGAGGTCATGATGACCTCCTCGTCGGCGGCGAAGGAACGCAACAGCTCCTCGCTCACGGGGCGGCCGGGCACTGCTTCCGGCCACGGGCGGGTGGCGAACATCGCGTACGTCTCGCCCTGCTCGCGTGCCGCGGCCAGCCACTCCGGTGGCACGGGGTACTGCGCGGTGAAGTGAGGAAGCGTCAGCACCGCCTGGCCGGCCTGGACAAGGAGCTTGACCGGGAGGCCAGGTGTCTCGGCGGCGCGTACGAGACCGGCGCCGACCGGCAGTCCGCTGCGCTGCAGGGCCACACGCAGGGCGGCCTCACCGGCGGCCGGGCCGTCCGACCCGTCGCCCAGTGAGTAGGACGAGCAGGAAGGCGACATCGTGTCCGCCCTCGGGGGGTTCGCCGCTCCACCCGATCAGGGAGAGCGTGCCCAACTGGGCCGGTGCGAACGTGCCGATGGCGGTCCGGGGTGAGGTCATGCTCGGCACCCTAACGGCCGCGGACCGGTCGCTGTCCATGCGTATCACCTGATCGAGGGAGATCTACGGATATCTCCGACGTGGGTGCCGGACCGGGCCCGCCGCGCGCATCCCCCCGGATGGCCGGATCGAAATGTGTTGACGCCGGCGGGTGGTCCCGGGCTATCGTGTGCAGCGTTCCGGACGGCGGGCATGAACCGCCGGTGTCGGCCCCGTGCTTGGACCAGGAGGTGAGGACATTGATGACTGTCGCCGCGGTGGGCGCTGCCCACAACCCGAAGAGCATCGTTCTCACTCCCGTGGTCGCCGGCTGACCTTCTCCGTACCTTCTGCGCGCCCGTGTGCGCGTCGCCGGGGCCACCCTTCGAAGGGTTTCCCTTGTCTTTCTCCTCACTTTCCCCGCTCTCCTCCCTCGTCGGCCCGTCCGCGTCGCATCCGCTCGCGCCGTACGGCTGGGACGCCGGCTGGGCCGCCGAGTTCGCTCCCCACGCCGAACAGGGGCTGCTGCCCGGACGGGTGGTGCGGGTGGACCGCGGTCAGTGCGATGTCGTCACACCCGTCGGCACCGTGCGTGCCGACACCGCGTTCGTGGTGCCGCGCGACCCGATGCGGGTCATCTGCACGGGCGACTGGGTCGCCGTCGACCCCGATGGCGATCCGCAGTTCGTACGGACGCTGCTGCCGCGGCGTACCGCCTTCGTGCGCTCGACGTCGTCGAAGCGCTCCGAGGGACAGGTGCTCGCCACCAACGTCGACCACATCGCGATCTGTGTCTCGCTCGCCGTGGAGCTCGACCTGGGGCGGGTGGAACGCTTTCTGGCGCTCGCCATGTCCAGCTCCAGCGGTGACGCGCTGCTGCGGGACGGGGCGTCCGCGCAGGACGGCGCCGCCCAGCCGCTGGTGGTGCTGACCAAGGCGGACCTGGTGCCGGACTCCGCCACGCTGGCGTACCTCGTCCAGGACATCGAGAACGTCGCCCCCGGTGTGCAGGTACTGCCCGTCAGCTCCACCACCGGCGAAGGGCTCGATGTGCTCGGCGCCATCGTCTCCGGCGGTACGAGTGTGCTGCTCGGGGTCTCCGGCGCGGGCAAGTCCACGCTCGCCAACGCCCTGCTCGGCGACGACGTGATGACTGTGCAGGCAGCCCGTGACGTCGACGGCAAGGGCCGGCACACCACCACGACCCGCAACCTGCTGGTCCTGCCCTCCGGGGGCGTCCTCATCGACACCCCCGGGCTGCGCGGGGTCGGTCTCTGGGACGCGGAGGCCGGTGTGGGGCAGCTGTTCTCGGACGTGGAGGACCTGGCCCGGGAGTGCCGCTTCCACGACTGCAGCCATGAGTCCGAGCCCGGCTGCGCGGTGCTCGCGGCCATCGAGGACGGTGCGCTGCCCGAGCGGCGCCTCGACAGCTACCGCAAGCTGCTCCGCGAGAACCAGCGCATCGTCGCCAAGACCGATGCCCGGGTACGGTCCGAGATCCGCCGCGACTGGAAGCGCAAGGGGGCCGAGG
This sequence comes from Streptomyces sp. NPDC005151, assembly GCF_053599875.1. Lineage (NCBI taxonomy): Bacteria > Bacillati > Actinomycetota > Actinomycetes > Kitasatosporales > Streptomycetaceae > Streptomyces > Streptomyces sp. NPDC005151. The sequence goes on from NZ_JBSFYR010000085.1 coordinate 24,776, forward strand.
GCCGGGCGGCCATGGACGCGAAGCGGGGCCGGCTGCGGTAGCGCGCGGGGAGCCGGGTCCACGTCCGAAAACCGCGAGTGCGCCACTGGGGGGTGGCGCACACTGGACGGCGTGATGGACGAACAGACCAGGTACGAGGCGGTGAGCAGCCGCGACGCGCGTTTCGACGGGGAGTTCTTCTTCGCCGTCGAGACCACCGGCATCTACTGCCGACCGAGCTGCCCCGCCGTCACCCCCAAGCGGAAGAACGTCCGCTTCTACCCGACCGCGGCCGCCGCCCAGGGCCACGGCTTCCGGGCCTGCAGACGATGCCGCCCGGACGCCGTCCCGGGGTCCGCGGAATGGGACGTACGCGCCGATGTCGTCGGCCGCGCCATGCGGATGATCGGCGACGGCGTGGTCGACCGGGAGGGCGTTCCCGGTCTCGCCCACCGGCTCGGCTACAGCTCGCGCCAGGTGCAGCGGCAGCTCAACGCCGAGCTGGGCGCCGGACCCGTCGCCCTCGCCCGTGCCCAGCGTGCGCACACCGCACGGGTGCTGCTCCAGACGACCGGGCTGCCCGTCACCGAGATCGCGTTCGCGTCGGGCTTCGCCAGCGTGCGCCAGTTCAACGACACGATCCGGCAGATCTACGCCCGTACGCCGAGCGCACTGCGGGCCGAGGCCGGGACCGGGCTGGGCGCGGCGGCACGGGAGGCGCGCACGACCGGGGTCCCGCTCCGGCTCGCCCACCGAGGGCCGTACGCCGCCCGGGAGGTCTTCGGTCTGCTGGCCGGTGAGACGGTCGCCCGGATCGAGGAGATCAGCGGCGAGCCCGGCGCCCGTACCTACCGGCGTACTCTGCGGCTGCCGTACGGGACGGGCATCGTGGCCGTCGACGAGCGGTCCGCGGGGGCGTGGCTGGACGCCCGGATCCACCTCACCGATCTGCGCGACCTGACGACGGCGGTGCAGCGGCTGCGGCGCCTCTTCGACCTGGACGCCGATCCGTACGCCGTCGACGAGCGGCTCGGCGCCGACCCGCTGCTGGCACCGCGCGTCGCCGCCCGCCCGGGGCTGCGGTCGCCGGGGGCGGCGGACCCGGAGGAGTTCGCGGTACGGACGCTGGTGGGCCGGGACGCGACGGAGCGGCTCGTGGAGACGTACGGGAAGGTTCTGGACGTGCCCTGCGGAGGGCTGACGCATGTGTTCCCTGAGCCGGGAGTGCTGGCAGGAGAGGCGGAGGCTCCGGCGCTGCGGGCGCTGGCGTCCGCGCTGGCGGACGGGGACGCACGGCTCGACGCCGGGGCGGACCGCGAGGAGGCCGAGCGTGCGCTGCTGCGGCTGCCGGGGATCGGACCGGCGGCCGCGGCGCTGATCAGGATGCGGGCGCTCGGTGACCCCGATGTGGATCCGGACGGGCGCCCCGAGGCGGAGCGCTGGCGGCCCTGGCGTTCGTACGCCGTGCGCCACCTGGAGCAGCCGCCCCTGCCCGGCCGTATCCGAGGATCGGAGGCGGGCTCCCGATGATTGTCAGTGCACGGTCGTACGATCCGGCCCGTGGCAATCGAACTGAGCTTGTTCGCGCAGGACACGAGTGGCCGTTCCTGACTGAGGAGGGTGACCACCGGGCTGGTTGCGTATATTCGGAAGGGGCGGCCGAAACCAGCTGCAATGGTTTCGGCCGCCCCTGTGTCACAAGACCCCTCGGGGCGGGGTCAGATCGCCTCCGTGGGGTCTACGCCTGGAGGGCCTTCCAGAAGGTGACATTGCTGCTGCCGCGGTTCGAGTAGGCGTTGGTGTCGACGTCGAACCGCGCGCCGCCGGCGGAGCTAGTGTCGTTCGTTTCCAGGAAGCCGCCCCGTCCGTGGTAGGTGCTCCACAGCTGGACGGTGTCGTTGAAGCGGACAGCGCCGTCCTGGGGGGATGCGGACAGGTCGAAGATCTGCCAGCGGCTGCTGTTCTCGTCACGGTCCTTGCCCCAGGCCGTGCTCACGTCGAAGAGACCGCCGTAGGTCTTCTGCGTGGGGGTGGCCTGGCCGTTGACGTCCAGGTAGCCGCCGTTGCCCTGGTAGAGGTTGCGCAGGTAGATCACATCCCCGCTCAGCACGATGTCGCCGGCCTTCTTGCACGCTCCGGAGACGAGCTCCCAGGTGCCGGTCCCCTCACCGCGATTGGAGACCGTGGCGGTGGAGACCGCGTACTTGGCCCCCGCGAGGCTGGAGCCTCCGTTGACGTCCAAGTAGCCCCCGCCGTGTGCGGGTCCTGCATGACAGCCGGGCCGCGTCCGCGATCATTTCGGCCCGGCGTTACAGATGGTGACGGCAGGAGCGGGCAACACGCCCGGCCGGAATCGGAAAGCGCACGGAGTGGTGATTTCCGTGACGATGATGTTTCGTGGCCGGGAAGGGGAATCACTGGCATGGGGAGCTGATGGGAGCTCGTGAGTGTGTGCGCGATCACGCGGCTTGCGTGAGAGGGGGGCGGCGAGGCAGGCAGGGGGAGGCTGAGCAGCAGGAGAACGGCCTTGGGGTTCCGGAGCCCGACGGCCTCGGGGCCGGTACGCCGTGGACCGCGTCCGTGCCCGCGGCGTAGAGCAGATATTCGTGGACGAGCCGGAGGCCTGCGCTCCAGGTCGGCAGGCGGTTGTGCGGTAGGGCGCAACCGGTGCCGGGCCCGAACTTCCGTAACCCGGCACCGGACCAACAGGGACAACCCGAACCGTCACTCGCGACTGAGCTTCCTGGGGTCCACGGACGTCACGCCGGTGACGTCCAGCAACCAGAGGGCGAGCACCGTTCCTTGGCAGTGAGCGGAAGTGAGTCCGCGCACTGACGCGCCCCGAACGGTCTTGGGCGCACTGGTCGTCCGCTTTCACCTCCGGGCGGCGACACGGATCCTGTCCGTGGTCCGGTCCCGGAAGGGCGGAGTCCCTCACGACCTGGCCAGATGGGTGCGGTCAGTGGCGACGGGGAGCAGCACCCTTCTGCGCATACCGCCGGACAGCGCGTCGACCCGGTCGTTCGCGCGGTCCGTGAGGCGTACGGCATCGAGCGCCCTGTCCACCGCGCGGGCGTACTCGGACGCGGGGAGTGACCCGAACCGGGCAAAGATGTCCAGATTCTGGCGAACTGTCACCTCTACGTCCAGGTTGTCGTGCTGCGGCACCGTGCCGATGAGGGAGCGCACTCGGCGCGATTCCTTCGGCAGGTGGTGGCCGAAGACCTCCACCGTTCCGGTGTCGCCGCGACTCTGCCCGGTGAGCATGTGCATCGTCGTGGATTTTCCCGCACCGTTCGGCCCGAGCAGGCCGAGGAATTGCCCTTCCGGAATTTTGAGTTCCAGGCCGTTGACAGCGGCGGTGGAGCCGTATTTCTTGACTGCGCCACGAATGCGGACGGCGGGGACGTTCGCCCCTGGATTCCTCTTCATGAATGGTGAACCCAAGCGTGGGACTGAGAGCCTCAGGTCGCGCCGGGCCCGTCCATCTAACCTCAAGGGCAGCCCCGGGGGAAGGCCTTTTTCCCAGGTGGCAAGTGCTGATATGTTGCCGGAACGATCAAGTCCTCGGGGCTGGTTGGCCGGTTCACGGGGGAGTTGTATGAGGGCGCGAATATCCGCATTGTTTGCTGTCGCATCGTTGTGTCTGATCGCAATCTTCTGCGGCTACGCAGTGTCTGTGACTCCATGACCGGTCACTGCGGAGGCTTCAAAAGGGATATTTTCTGCCCTTCGCGCAAAGGAGCACATCAAGGAAATCGCGCGCACCCCGCACCCCTCGGGCTCGCGGCTGCGGACCAGGTACGCGCGTACATCAGTGCCCGCTTGACGGCGCTGGAAGGCGCCCCTGCGGACACGGGGGCGCTGGACGGCGGCGTGAACCTTGAGCGCATGGCATCCGCATGGAAATGGGGACTGGTCTTCGTCGCCCCGCCTGCCGAGGGGTTCACGGTGACCCTGACCGTCCGCGGTACCGGGCCGGTGCGACTGATGGCCATGACCGAGGACACCGGACTGCCCGGTACCGCGCTGGACCCCTCCCGGCGGACCGCAGCATGATCGCGGACGAAGGCGGATTCTCGCTGGCGAGCCGGCCCTACACATTTTGATCTGCACAATCCACATCCACGTGATCCGCGTCGCCCCGGCCGAAAGGGCATTCGGGCCGTCGCGCCCCTGACCCGTACGAGGAGACATCCCATGACACAGGACGAGACGGCCCGACGGAGCACCGTGCGGCTGCGCGAAGCCGGCATCCAGGACGCAGGCGCCATCACCGACGTCTTCCTGGCATCGCGCGCGGCAGCCATGCCCTACCTGCCGCGCATCCACAGTGACGAGGACACCCTCGCCTTCTTCACCCATGTCGTGCTGCCCGGCAGTCGTGTGTGGGTCGCCGAGGGCGAAGGGGGGATCGTGGGCTTCGCCGCTCTCGACGGGACCGTTCTGGACCATCTCTACCTGCGTCCCGACGTACGGCGCAGGGGAATCGGCTCGACCCTGCTCGACGCAGTCCGTGAGGCCAGTCACAAGGAACTCACGCTCCATGTCTTCCAGCGCAACTCCGAGGCCCGTGCCTTCTACGAGAAGCACGGTTTCACCGCGGTCGACTTCAACGACGGCAGCCGCAACGAGGAGAGCGAGCCGGACGCCACGTACCGGTGGACCTCCGAAGGAGGACCGACGCCGTAGGCGTCCGAACCGTCACTGACACCCATTTCACGGCACGTCGCCGTCGGCGGCCGGCTCAGCAGCCGGCCCGGCGGGCACTGGGAAGGTAGACACATGCTGGGCGAAACCGGCGTACCGAGCGGGACGCCGCTCTTCAGGGCGGCGACGCGTCGTACAACATGCCCGTGGCACTGAGACTCACAGGCCCCGTCGACGCCGATGCCCTGCGGGCCGCGCTCAGCGATGTGATCGAGCGTCACCCGGTGCTGCGCACAGATATGCGGGGTCGGTCGTGTTGTGCTTTCATGCTTCGGTGAATCGACAGGGTGTTCCTACGGCCGACGAAACTTCGACCTGCCGCATCCGGCGGCGCGACGCGTCTGATCTCGATGAGTGCGTCGACGTGCTTGCCGAGGTCCATGACGGTGACGGCTATCCGGCGAACTGGCCTGACCGCCCCAGCGAGTGGCTGATGCAGCCTTCCCTGTTCGCGGCCTGGGTGGCGGAACTGAACGGACACGTAGTCGGTCACATCGGTCTGTCCCGCAGCGGGGCGGGAGATATGGCACCTGCCTTGTGGAGCCGCCGCGAGGGTGTGTCCGTCGAGGACACCGCTGTGATCAGCCGCTTGTTCGTCTCACCCTCCGCTCGTGGCCACGGGATCGGCGCTCTGCTGATGGCGCAGGCCGTGCAGAACGCCCAAAAGCGTGCTCTGCATCCGGTCCTCGACGTCCTGGCCTCCGACACGTCGGCCGCAGCCTTGTACGAACGCCTGGGCTGGAACTTGCTGGCCACCGTCGATCAGCAGTGGAGTCCGACCCAGACGGTGACTGTGCATTGCTATGCCGCGCCTGCGTGACCACCCGGATCACGACACGCCACGTCACAACCATTCGTTGATGGCAGCGACCAGCACCGTCACTTCGTACCGAACAGCGAGCTTGTCGTACCGAGTGGCCACGGCACGGTGGCGCTTGAGGCGATTGATCCCGCACTCGAACGCGTGGCGCTCACGGTAGTCGGCCTTATCGAACTTCGGCGGCCGACCGCCGCGGAAGCCGAGCTTCTTACGGTTGCGGATCTGGTCCTTCTTTTCCGGAATCGTGCAGCGGATCCCGCGCCGGCGCAGGTAGGCGCGGTTCTTCCGGGAGCCGTACGCCTTGTCGGCGCGGACCTTGTCAGGGCGCTTGCGCGGGCGTCCCAGGCCGATGCGGGGCACTCGGATGTACAAGACTGGCGCGGGCGACCACCACGCTGCCCACATCGCCCGCCATGACCCGGCCCGCGTCCTGCACGAAATCAAAGCCAAGCGGGGCCTACTCAAGCGGTACGCCGAGCCAGAGGCGAGCGACGGGCTGTCGGACTCCTTCAACAAGTTCACAGCCAGCATGGAACGCACTGTCCTCACCGAGGTGTTCCGCCACCTGTCCCTCGCCTACGCCAACCACCCCGACTACCGCGACAACTGGCGGCCATAATCCCGTTGTCAGTCCCGGCCCGTAGCGTGGATGGCATCTATCCGCGCTTCATGGCTGCGGCGCTGCTAGGACCGAGGCCCCGCCCCAAATCCCCCGAGGGCGGGGCCTCACCCCTGCGCAGCACCTCACCCCCTGGCCGGTTCAACCCCTGCCGGAAGCAGGGCTTTTGGCGGTTCAATGGCTTCACAGGTCGTGGACTGGCGGGGAGCGGCTGCTCGTCGGCGGGCGGGAGCTGCGCGGCCGGGGGCTGCTTGGGGAGCGGCGGCAGCACCGGGGCCTGCTCGACGCGTTCGACGACGGGGGCGTCGGCCTCGCTGGTCAGCCGGACCCAGCGGGTGCGGCCTTCCTCCCGTACCGCGCTGAGCAGGAACGCGCCCTGGGTGCGGAAGTCATGGACGGTCAGCTCCCGCCAGGCGGCGGGCAGTGCGGGGAAGACCCTGATCGTGCCGCCCCAGGACTGGCACACCATGTCGTGCAGCGACTGGGCCGCGGAGAGCGGGGTCTCGATGACCGGGCCCGACTCCTTGTACATGGTGTTCGCCTGGATGAACCGGCTCATCAGCTGACCGAGGTACTTCAGCGCGTCCTCGCCCTTGCCGAGGAGGGCCGACATCGAGGCGGCGCCGGTGAAGGTGTCGCCCTGCAGGGCGCCCTCGAAGGGGACGGGGTGGTGGCCGGCGCGGCCGCCTGGGCGGTGACGGCTGCGCCCTCACCATCAGCGCGCCGCCGAGCGCGGTACCGGTGGCGAGAACAGTTCTTCGGGAAGGGGACGGCGACGAGGGGGCGGTCCCGGGCGTGCGGGAAGGATCCGGTGCAGTGGGCAAGGCGTCTCCTGGCGACTCGTACGCAGGCGCATCAATTCATCCGAGCTATTCCTTCACGGAAGGTAAGTAAGGGGTGACTGGGCGTCAATGGTCCGGGAGAGATCCGATGTGTTTCTGTCTATCTGGACAGAATCCAAGCTGGTGGTCACGGGGAAGGGGTCGGGCGGTCAGCCCCAGAGCACCGCTCCCAGCCACGCCCCCGTCACCAGCAGGCACGCGAACAACTCGACGAGCACGGAGTAGCCGGTGGCCCGCATCACCGAACGGAGCGAGGTCCGCGCCGCTCCGCCGCTGCCGAGCCGCAGGCGTTCCGCGCCGTAGATCGCCCCGATGTATCCCAGGATCCCGCCCACCACGGGCACCACGAAAAAGCCCACGATCCCGGCGATCCCGCCCAGCATCAGCGTCCTGCGCGGCGCCCCGGCCTCGTGCGGGCGGCGCGGCCGCAGCAGCGGTTTCAGTGCCTGGTTCAGCAACAGGAGTGCGGTGGCGCCGATCAGCACGCCCCAGGCGACCGGGCTCCTGTCGGTGAGCGCCCACCACAGCACGGCGGCCCAGACGATCGCCTGGCCGGGCACCCCGGGCACCAGCACGCCGACCAGGCCGAGCAGCATGACCAGGCCAACGGCGATGAGCTGCCACACACCCATCTCACCAGCCTGCCGGAGTCCGGCCGGTTCCGCCCGTCAGCAAGGCTCGCGGCGGACGCCGTCGACGCAGCTCAGAGGCGTGATGAGGCGGTCCCGAAGCCGTGGCGGACCCGTCTTGCTCAGGCCCGCGGCGTGCGGGCCACCCAGCCCCGTTCGTACGCGTGCCAGCCCAGCTGCAGCCGTGTCGACACCCCGGTCAGTTCCATCAGGCCCTTCACACGCCGCTGTACGGTCCGCAGTCCCAGCTCCAGCTGTTTCGCCACGCTCGCGTCCGTCAGGCCGGCCAGCAGCAGCGACAGAATCTCCAGATCGGTCGGATCGGGGCCCACGGAGTCCTCGTGAGCCCAGCCGCTCTCGCCCAGCCGCAACGGCATGGCCTCGCGCCACACCGCCTCGAAGAGCCCCATCAGCGACTCCAACAGCCCGGAGGCATGGACGACCAACGCCGCGGGCTCGGCACCCCGGCTGGTCAG
>NZ_JBSFYR010000086.1:0-32480 GCF_053599875.1 Streptomyces sp. NPDC005151
CCTAGACAAGCCGGATCATCGCAGGTCAACGGGGCACCTTCTTCATGAGATGACGCCCAGTCACCGACTTTGAAAGCGCCGCGAAACACCGAGGCCGGTGGTTGCCGTGGTGGGCTGGGTCGCAGTCACCTTCACCCGGGCTACACCGCCCTACTGGCTCCGCCATGTGTCCGGGCAGTTCTCCGACATCGGCTTCGGTGAAGTACCCCGGCTGGTGTCCGTGGCCGCGCCTGTCCTGCTGGCAGGGGGCATCGCCATCGGCCTGATGCTTCTCTGGCTGCCGTTCGGCCCCCGGGCACTGCGCGGTGTTCTCGCGCTCGGTGTCGCCCTGGCCGGTGTCCTCGGTGCTCAGCACATCACCCGGGACTGGCCGCACACGCCTCCCATGGCCACCGGCCTGGCCGCCGTGGACTGCACGGGGGAACAGCCCCGGGTGTGCATGCCGCAAGTGGCCTCCGGACACCTGGCACAGGCCCAGCGCGAAGCGTCCGACGTACTGCGCACCCTGCATGCCGCCGGAGTCCCCGGCACCGCCCCCACACGGATCGAGGACCTGCTCACCGGGACGGCCTCGGCCGGGTCCGGTGACCGGGTGTGGAGGATGAGCCTCATGTCGGCCGACCAGCCGCACAAGGCCGGCTACCAGGTCATGGTCCGGGCGCTGAAGTTCCGCTGCGCGCAGGTTCCCGTCGTCCGGGCCCACTCCGTGTATCTGTGGGCCGCCACCCGTACCGGACAGGTCGAGGCGTACCAGGACCGCCGCAGGCGCGAAGCCGTGACCCCCCAGAGCCGGCAGATCGAGAGCGAAGTCGGCGCCCAGGTCCGTGACGTTCTCGGCCGGGCGCCCGCCGAGCAGACCCGGTGGATCCGCAGCACCCTCAACTCCTCCTGCACAGCGAGCAGCACATGAGGTGGTGGATCGGCGCCCGACGGGCGAACGTGATGATGCCGCTGGCGCTGGCCGCCTTCCTGCTGCCCCTGCTCGCGTTGCAGAACGTCCGGGTCGTCCTGCCGTCGCTCATCGGTACTCCTCGGGTCGCCCTCACCCTGTTCGTCCCCGTGCCGGTCCTCGCCTGCCTCATGCAGATCCTCGAATCGCGCCTCCCCGCACCCGAGGACTCCGGGGTGCGGCCGATGCGCCGGTACGACGCCGCGCTCGTCGCCGTGCTGGCCGCGGGGGCGCTCGGGTGCGCCCTGCTGGTCGCCGCCTGGGGCGGTACACAGGAGGCCGCCGCCTCGGGCCGCAACGTGCTCTTCCTGGCCGGTCTGATGCTTCTGGGGCGCGCCGTGGCCGGTCCGGCCGCGGTCCTGGCGCCGGTGGCCTGGCTCGTTCTCGTCGTCGGCATCGGCTTTCGTGGCCATGTGCCACGCCTGTGGACCGTCGTACCGCAGTCCGCCTACGACGTTCCCGCGGCCGTCGTCTCCCTGCTGGTGTTCATCGCCGGCGTGACCGCCCTGATCTTCGCTCCGAGGAAGGCACCGTGACCCTCGAACTCACCCGCTGCACCTATCGCTACCGGCGTCGGCGGCAGCCTGTCCTGCAGGACTTCGACTACGCGCTCCCCGAAGGGCTCTCCATCCTCCTGGGGCCCAACGGCGCGGGAAAGTCGACCTTGCTGAAACTCGCGGCCTCGGTCGCCACCCCACAGCGGGGCAGTGTCCACCTCGATGGGCTCCCGGCGGGAACAAGCCAGTACCGGCAGGACGTGGCGTGGATGCCGCAGGACATCACCCCCATGCCCGGGCTCACCGCACGCGAGTACGTCGCGTACATCGGCTGGCTCAAGGGCATGAGCCGTCCCGAGGCCTGGAAACGGGCCCGGAAGTCCCTCGCCCAGGTCGACCTCGCCGACCGGATGGACGAGCGCAGCGACCGCCTTTCCGGGGGCCAGCTGCGGCGGGTCGGGGTGGCCGGCGCGCTGGTGCACGGTGCCCGTGTTCTGCTGCTCGACGAGCCGACCGCGGGGCTCGACCCGTACCAGCGGCGCGTCTTCAGGGACATGCTCTCGGGGCTCACCGGCGACATCCGGGTGCTGCTGTCCACGCACGACGTCGCCGACCTCGCCGAGGAGGCCGACCACGTCACCGTCGTCTACGACGGCAAGATCGTCCACCACGGTGACACCGGCTCCTTCCTCGCCCTCACCCCGCCCGGCACCGTCGAGGGCCGTGCGGCCGAGGGCGCATACACAGCCCTGCTGCGCGGCTGCGGCGCGCGGGCCTGAGGTCCCAGACCTCAGGCCGGGGCGTATTGCCTGCTAGGGGGGTGAGTTGGCGCTCATGGGCCATCGGGGCGTCGTCGTGCAGCTCGGCCCGCACGATGGTGCGCCAGGAGCCGGTCGCGGCCGGGGCGCGATCGCTCCGCCCGCGCACGCGGTGCCGGCCCGGGTCCTCCGCCCGGAGACCGCGCTCCCACTGAGCCGCGGTGCGCGCGGCGCTCCGCGAAACCGTCCTCCCGAGACGCAGAAGCCCGGATCGTCAGGCTGAAACGCCATCGATCCGGGCCATTGCGTCGTCCGCGCCGAACGGTTGCAGGTACGGCAGCCATCGCGGGTCCCGGTGGCCCGTCCCGATGATGCGCCACGCGAGGCCGGTCGGCGGGGCGGGCTGTTGGTGCAGCCGCCAGCCGATCTCCGGCAGATGACGGTCGGCCTTGAAGTGGTTGCAGCGGCGGCAGGCCGCCACCACGTTGTCCCAGGCGTGCTGTCCGCCTCGGCTGCGGGGGATGACATGGTCGACGCTGGTCGCGGCAGCACCGCAGTACATGCAGCGCCCGCCGTCCCTGGCGAAGAGCGCACGGCGGGTCAGTGGAACGGGCCCCCGGTAGGGAACCCGTACGAACCGCTTCAGGCGGACGACGCTCGGGGCTGGGATGGCGCGGGTGGCGCTGTGCATGAGGGCGCCTGACTCCTCAAGGCAGATGGCCTTGTTCTCCAGGACGAGGACGAGCGCGCGGCGGAGCGGTACGACGCCGAGCGGCTCGTACGACGCATTGAGAACCAGGACATGCGGCACGGTGGATGCCTCCTTGTACGCCGGCGGCGCGTGGCTCGCGCCGGGACGATCCGATCTCAGTCTCTCCTCATGCCTGGCCAATCCGCCACCACGTGCGGGTAACGGGCCGGAAGGATTTTCCCGGCTCCCTGCCGTCCGCACGGCCCGGAAGCGCCGGAACAGGTGCCGAAGAGGCCGTTGCCGGAGCGGTCCCGGGATCGATGTGCGATCGGCCACACCCGGCCTCGCAACCCCTTCCCGGAACCGGCTGCCCCTTCCATATCCCCGGGTGAGACGTGCCTCTCCCCTCCGTCACTGCAACGGAGCACTCCCGATGCCCCGTTAGTGTGGTTGGTCAGCCCACGTCCATCTGGAGGTTCCGCCGTGTCCCTGTCCGCCCTGTTGGCCGCAGCCCCGTCACCCGAGCCCGGCGGCTCGCTGGACGAAGCCGCCAAGCAGGCCGGCCACGCCGCGGGCTGGGTGGAGGAGAACTGGTCCACCTGGCTGAACACCGGTCTGCGCATCGTCCTCATCGCGGTCATCGCGGTCATGTTGCGCATCGCGATCCGCCGTGCTCTCACCAAGCTCATCGAGCGGATGAACCGCAGCGCCCAAGCCGTCGAGGGCACGGCCCTCGGCGGCCTGCTGGTCAATACGGAACGCCGCCGTCAGCGCTCCGAGGCCATCGGGTCCGTACTCCGTTCGGTCGCTTCGTTCCTGATCCTCGGTACGGCCGCCCTGATGATCCTGGGCGCCTTCCAGATCGATCTGGCGCCGCTGCTCGCCTCCGCCGGTGTCGCCGGTGTGGCGCTCGGTTTCGGTGCGCGCAACCTCGTCACCGACTTCCTCTCCGGTGTCTTCATGATCCTTGAGGACCAGTACGGCGTCGGGGACACCATCGACGCGGGCGTCGCCTCCGGTGAGGTCATCGAGGTCGGTCTGCGGGTCACCAAGCTGCGCGGTGACAACGGTGAGATCTGGTACGTCCGCAACGGCGAGGTGAAGCGGATCGGCAACCTCAGCCAGGGCTGGTCGACCGCCGGGGTGGATGTGCAGGTACGCCCCACGGAGGACCTCGACCGGGTACGTACGGTGATCACCGAGGCCGCCGGGCTGATGGCCAAGGAGGACCCGTGGAACGAGCGCCTGTGGGGTCCGGTGGAGATCCTCGGGCTGGACTCCGTGCTCCTGGACTCGATGACGGTCCGGGTGACGGCGAAGACGATGCCGGGCAAGTCGCTGGGCGTGGAGCGCGAGCTGCGCTGGCGGATCAAGCTGGCCTTCGACGAGGCGGGCATCCGGATGGTCGGTGGCGTGCCGGCCCAGCCGGACGAGCCGTCGTCGGCCGACCCGACGGCCGCCATGGCCGCCCCCTCGGCGTACGCATCCACGACCTCGCCGCAGTCCCTGGCCGCGACACCGATCACGCCGCCGCCGAACATGTCGAAATGACGTGTGGCCTCCCGAGGCACGAACCACACATCAGGACAGCAGACGCACCGTCGTGATGACGAGTGCGCAGCCGCCCCCGGCGATCAGCACGACGCCGATCAGCCTCTGATGTGCATAGGGGACGAGAAGCCCCGGTCCTCACGCCCCCCGAAGCTCTCGTGCCAACTGGCAGGCAACTACGGGCGTCAAGACCAGAGTTCGCGATCACAAACCCCACGTACGCACTTGCAGCGCATAATTGACGGACTTGCCAGAATTTGTCCGCACCACCGATCGGCACGCTGTGTGAGCAAGGGGAGCCATCGACATCCCCCTGAGGCGCAGAGAACTTGCCGTTTCACCAAGACTCCACGACGAAACGGAACAAGGAGTATCGGTACGGTTGCGAGCAGTCACACCCACAACCCGCAGCCATATGTGATGCACATCACATATGAATCAAGGCCGGTACGGCTGCGCGGCGCGGCGCGAAAGCGATCCCTCCGCGCGCCACGGGCGACCTCTCAAGTAACGCTTCGACCGCCACCTCGACGCAGACCATTGACGACCCGACAGCAGCGCCGTACCGTCCTCTCACCAAATAGGAAACTTTCCTAACAGAGGGCAGGTGCAGCACGCATGGCCGGAACGACACCGGGAACCCCCCGCGTCCTGCGGGCCATGAACGACCGGGCCGCCCTCGATCTGCTGCTGGAGCACGGGCCCCTCTCGCGTACGAAGATCGGGAAGCTGACCGGGCTCTCCAAGCCCACCGCGTCGCAGCTGCTGGCCCGTCTGGAGGCGGCCGGTCTGGTCGTCGCCACCGGCACCGTCGCGGGACGGCCCGGCCCCAATGCCCAGCTGTACGCGGTGAACGCCCGTGCCGCCCATGTCGCCGGTCTCGATGTGAACGCCCACCGGATCGTCGCCGCCGTCGCCGATGTGACCGGCGAGACGGTCGGCGAGTTCGAGCTGCGCACCCCCGGGCGGCGCGCCGACAGTGTGGTGCGGCAGGTGGCGGACGCGCTGGACGGAGCGGTCAAGGAGGCCGGGCTGACCCGCGCAGATGTGCACCGTGTCGTCATCGGCACGCCGGGTGCCTTCGACCCCGGTACCGGGCGGCTGCGGTACGCCTCCCACCTGCCCGGCTGGCACTCCCCCACCCTGCTCGACGAGCTGGCCGCCTTCCTGCCGATGCCGGTCGAGTACGAGAACGACGTGAACCTCGTCGCGGTGGCCGAGCAGCGGCTCGGCGCGGCCCGCGGCCACGACGACTTCGTCCTGCTGTGGAACGAGGAGGGGCTCGGCGCCGCCCTCGTCATCGGCGGACGGCTGCACCGCGGCTTCACCGGTGGCGCCGGTGAGGTCGGTTTCCTGCCGGTGCCCGGTGTCCCGCTGGTCCGTCAGGTCACCAAGGCGAACTCGGGCGGCTTCCAGGAGCTGGCGGGCGCCCAGGTGCTGTCCCGGCTGGCCGGGGAGCTCGGCATCGACGACGAGCTGACCCGCGCCACCGGCACCCATCACGAGGTCGCGGCCGGCCTGATCACCCGGGCCGCCGCGGCCGCGGAGCAGGACGAGGACGGCCCGTACGCCCGGCTCCTCGATCTGTTCGCCACCGGCCTCGCGACCGGTCTGGCCTCCATGGTCGCCGTACTCGACCCCGAACTCGTGGTGCTCTCCGGCGAGTTGATCACCTCCGGCGGGGAACCGCTGCGCGCCCGGGTGCAGGGGGAGCTCGCCGAACTGGCGGCCTCCCGGCCCCGGCTGATCATCGGTGACGTCGCACACAGGCCCGTACTGCGCGGGGCACTGGAGAGCGCCCTCGCCATCACCCGCGACGAAGTCTTCGACACGTCGCGCTGACCCGCCCGCCCTTCGCACGTCCGTCCCTTCCCTGCCCCAACCCTTCACCGGGAGACACCGCCATGTCCGGAAACCGCCGGAAGACGGCCGCCGCGCTCGCCGCGACCGCCGCGATATCCCTTCTCGCCTCCGCCTGTACCGGTCAGAGCAGCTCCGGTGCCCACGATGACGCGTCCAAGGAGACGACCATCACCTTCTGGCACGGCTGGAGTGCCCCGAACGAGGTCAAGGGAATTCAGGCCACCGTCGACGCCTTCGAGAAGGCGCACCCCAACATCCATGTGAAGGTCGTCGGCAACATGACCGACGACAAGATCAACCAGGCGCTGCGGGCGGGCGGTTCCAAGGCCCCGGACGTGGTCTCCTCGTTCACCACGAACAATGTGGGCAAGTTCTGCTCGTCCAAGGCGTTCGTCGACCTGAATTCCTTCCTGAAGAAGGACGGGATCGACGCGGACAGGACGTTCCCGAAGGCGATGAACGAGTACACCCAGTTCAACGGGGTCCGCTGCACGCTGCCGCTGCTCGGGGACGCGTACGGGCTGTACTACAACAAGGACGCCTTCAAGGCCGCGGGTATCGCTTCCCCGCCGAAGACCTGGTCGGAACTTGCCGCGGACGCAAAGAAGCTGACGAAGACCAAGGGCGACTCGTACGAGCAGCTCGGCTTCATGCCGAACTACCACGGTTACGAGTCGACGGCCGAGCACTACCTCGGCGGCTGGAACCCGACGTACTTCGACGGCGACGGCAAGTCGAACATCGCCAAGGACCCGGCGTTCGCGTCGATGCTGACCACGCAGAAGAAGCTGGTCGACGACCTGGGCGGCTACGCGAAGCTGGAGAAGTTCCGCACCACGTTCGGTGACGAGTGGGGCGCCAAGCACCCGTTCCACACCGGCCAGGTGGCCATGCAGCTGGACGGCGAGTGGCGGCTCGGCATGGCCGAGGACACCAAGCCGGAGTTCGAGATCGGTGTGGCCCCGATGCCCGTCGCCGACGACGAGGCCGACACGTACGGCAAGGGCTACCTGACCGGCACCATCGCCGGCATCGCGGCCACCTCCGCCAAGCAGAACGCGGCGTGGGAGCTGGTGAAGTTCATGACGACCGACACCGACGCGGTGGTCGACTTCGCCAACGCCATTCACAACGTTCCGTCCACGCTGGCGGCGCTGAAGTCGCCGAAGCTGAAGTACGACCCGCGGTTCAAGACGTTCCTGGATATTGCCGCGAACCCGAAGAGCACCACCACCCCGCCCTCGGTGAACGGCGGCGCGTACCTGGTGTCCCTGCAGAACCTCGGATTCGACATCGAGCAGGGCAAGCAGACGGACATCAAGGCGGGTCTGGAGAAGACCGCCGAGGAAATCGACGCGGCGATCGCACAGGCGAAGTAGAACCGCGATGACCACGTACACACTCCGTTCGAAGCGCCGCCGCGCGGCGCTGCGAACGGCGGCCTTCATGTCGCCGTGGCTGATCGGCTTCTGCGTCTTCTTCGCCTACCCGCTGATCTCCACGGTCTATTTCTCCTTCACCCAGTACGACGGCTTCACGCCCCCGAAGTTCGAAGGGCTGAAGAACTGGTCGTACGTCTTCAACGAGTACACGTTGTTCTGGCCCGCCCTGCGGAACACGCTGTGGCTGGTCGTGGTCATGGTCAGCTGCCGGGTCGTCTTCGGTCTCGGCATCGGTCTGCTGATCACCAAAATCAAGACCGGTACGGGCGTCTTCCGGACCCTGTTCTACCTGCCGTACCTGGCGCCGCCGGTCGCGGCGACCCTGGGCTTCGTCTTCCTGCTCAACCCGGGTACGGGGCCGGTCAATTCACTCCTCGGCGATCTGGGGCTGCCCACGCCGGGCTGGTTCACCGACGCCACCTGGTCCAAGCCGGCCCTGACCGCGCTCGCGGTCTGGGGGGTGGGCGACCTGATGGTGATCTTCATGGCCGCGCTGCTCGACGTGCCCAAGGAACAGTACGAAGCGGCGGAGCTGGACGGGGCGACCGCGTACCAGCGGTTCCGCTTCGTCACGCTGCCGAACATCTCGCCGATCGTGATGTTCGCCGTGGTCACCGGGATCATCCAGACGATGCAGTACTACACCCAGCCGCTCGTGGCCGGGAAGGTCGCCTCGGGGGTGATGGGCGGCTCCGGGCAGCTGTTCGAACCGGGCTATCCCGACAAGTCGACACTGACGCTTCCGCAGCTCGTCTACAACCTCGGCTTCCAGCGTTTCGACTACGGCTCCGCCTGTGTGGTCGCGCTCGTTCTCTTCGTACTCGCCATG
This sequence comes from Streptomyces sp. NPDC005151, assembly GCF_053599875.1. Taxonomy (NCBI): domain Bacteria; kingdom Bacillati; phylum Actinomycetota; class Actinomycetes; order Kitasatosporales; family Streptomycetaceae; genus Streptomyces; species Streptomyces sp. NPDC005151. The sequence goes on from NZ_JBSFYR010000086.1 coordinate 8,581, forward strand.
GCGTTCACCGCACTGCTGATGCGGCGCCGCGGCGGGCTGATCCAGGCAGGTGAGTGACGTGGCGCAGGCTCTCGACACCCTCAAGGCCGCCGGCCCGTCGGCCGGACCGGCCACCCCGGCCGAGCGAGTCGCACGCCGCAAGGCGCTGCTGAACTGGATCGCCGTGCACGCGCTCGGCGTCGCGGCCGCACTCTTCTTCGTGCTGCCGTTCGTCTTCCTGTTCCTCACCTCTCTGATGAGCGACCAGCAGGCGCTGACCCGGGATCTGTGGCCGCACCCCTTCGAGTGGAGCAACTACCGCAAGGTGTTCGACACCCCGGGCTTCCTGACCTGGTGGAAGAACACCCTGCTGTACGCGGGACTCGGCACCGTCCTCACGGTCGTGTCGTCGCTGCCCGTGGCGTACGCGCTCGCCAAGTTCCGCTTCCGCGGCCGGCAGCTGTCGCTGATGCTCGTCATCTCGATGATGATGCTGCCGCCGCAGGTCGTCGTCATCCCGATGTATCTGTTCTGGGCGAAGCAGCTGGACATGTCCGGCACGCTCTGGCCGCTGATCATCCCGATGGCCTTCGGTGACGCGTTCTCCATCTTCCTGCTGCGGCAGTTCCTGCTGACCATCCCGAACGAGTACCTCGACGCGGCGAAGGTCGACGGCTGCGGCGAACTGCGCACCCTGCTCAAGGTGGTGCTGCCGATGGCCAGGCCGGGCATCGCAGCCGTCGCACTGTTCCAGTTCTTCTACGCCTGGAACGACTACTTCGGTCCGCAGATCTACGCCTCCGAGAACCCGGCCGCCTGGACGCTCAGTTACGGCCTGGAATCCTTCAAGGGCGCACACCACACCGACTGGAACCTGACCATGGCCGCGACCGTACTGGTCATGGCCCCCGTGATCCTCGTGTTCTTCTTCGCTCAAAAGGCATTTGTCGAGGGCGTCACACTGACCGGAGTAAAGGGCTGACCTATGAAGCTCGCAGTAGTTGGTGGCGGGTCCACCTACACCCCTGAACTGATCGACGGCTTCGCCCGGCTGCGGGACACGCTGCCCATCGAGGAGCTCGTGCTCGTCGACCCGGCGGCCGACCGTCTCGACCTCGTCGGCGGTCTCGCCCGGCGGATCTTCGCCAAGCAGGGCCACCCGGGGCGGATCGTCACCACCTCGGACATCGACGCGGGCGTCGCCGGCGCCGACGCGGTCCTGCTGCAGCTGCGCGTGGGCGGCCAGGCCGCCCGCAACCAGGACGAGACATGGCCGCTGGAGTGCGGCTGCATCGGCCAGGAGACCACCGGGGCCGGCGGTCTCGCCAAGGCACTGCGCACCGTCCCGGTCGTCCTCGACATCGCCGAGCGGGTCCGTCGTACCAACCCCGACGCGTGGATCATCGACTTCACCAATCCGGTCGGGATCGTGACCCGGGCGCTGCTCCAGGCCGGTCACAAGGCCGTCGGTCTGTGCAACGTGGCCATCGGCTTCCAGCGGAAATTCGCCAGGCTGCTCGACGTCACCCCCGGTGAGGTGCACCTCGACCATGTCGGGCTCAACCACCTGACGTGGGAGCTCGGGGTGCGGCTCGGCGGCCCTGACGGCGAGAACGTCCTGCCGAAGCTGCTCGCCGGGCACGGCGACGCGATCGCCGACGATCTGCACATGCCCCGGGCGGTCGTCGACCGGCTCGGCGTCGTCCCCTCGTACTATCTGCGGTACTTCTACGCCCACGACGAGGTCGTGCGGGAGCTCGGCACCAAGCCGTCCCGGGCGGCGGAGGTCGCCGCGATGGAGAAGGAACTCCTCGCCATGTACGGCGACCCGGCGCTGGACGAGAAGCCCGCGCTGCTCGCCAAGCGCGGCGGCGCGTTCTACTCGGAGGCGGCCGTGGACCTGGCGTCCTCGCTGCTGGGCTCGGGCGGCTCGGCGGTGCAGGTCGTCAATACGTACAACAAGGGGACGCTGCCGTTCCTGCCGGACGACGCGGTGATCGAGGTGCAGGCCCGGGTCGACGGCACGGGTGCGACGCCGCTCGCCGTTCCGGAGCTGGACCCGCTGTACGCGGGGCTGATCGCCAACGTGACGGCGTACGAGGACCTCGCCCTGGAAGCGGCGCTGCGCGGCGGCCGAGCCACCGGGCGGACGGGTGGGAGAAACGCAGTGTTCAAGGCGCTGCTCGCCCACCCCCTGATCGGCCAGTTCGAGTACGCCGAGGCGCTCACCGACAAGCTGATCGCGCACAACCGGGAGCACCTCGCGTGGGCGTGAACGCTGCGGTCCTCGCCATCGACGCGGGGAACAGCAAGACCGATGTGGCCCTGATCGGACCGGACGGAACGCTGCTGAGCTCGGTGCGCGGAGGCGGTTTCCAGCCGCCGACCGTCGGCATCGATGTGGCCGTGGACGTCCTGGCCTCGGCGATCGGCGAGGCGCTGGCGAAAGCGCGGGCGTACAGCGAGCCGGTGGACTCCGTCGCGCATGTGTCGGCGTGTCTGGCCAATGCCGATCTCCCGGTCGAGGAGCAGGCGCTCGCCGCGGCGCTGCGGGCCCGTGACTGGGGTCGCACGGTGGAGGTCCGCAACGACACGTTCGCGATACTGCGTGCCGGGGTCGACGAGCCCCGGGGCGTGGCCGTCGTCTGCGGTGCGGGAATCAACTGTGTCGGCATGGTGCCGGACGGGCGGACCGCGCGCTTCCCCGCCATCGGCCGGATCTCCGGTGACTGGGGCGGCGGTTCGGGGCTCGCCGAGGAGGCCATGTGGTTCGCCTCGCGGGCCGAGGACGGGCGCGGCGAACCGACCGAACTGGCGCGCACCCTGCCCGCGCACTTCGGGCTCGACTCGATGTACGCGCTGATCGAGGCGCTGCATCTGGGGCACATCGCGTTCGAGCGGCGGCACGAGCTGACGCCGGTGCTGTTCGCGACCGGTGCGGCCGGGGACCCGGTGGCGCGCGGTCTCGTGCACCGGCTGGCGGAGGAGGTCGTCGCGATGGCGTCGGTCGCGCTGACCCGCCTCGGGCTGCTGGACGAGGAGGCACCGGTGGTCCTGGGCGGCAGCGTGCTGGCGGCGCGCCACCCGCAGCTGGACGACCGGATCGCCGAACTCCTCGCGGCACGCGCCCCGAAGGCGGTGGTCCGGGTGGTGCGGGAGCCGCCGGTGCTGGGGGCCGGGCTGCTGGGGCTGGACCACACGGGTGCGGCGCCGGAGGTGCACAGCAGGCTGCGTGCACAGTACGGCTGACACCTCGGCAGACAGTCACCGAGAGGGGCGTCCTGCGGCGATCACGCCGCAGGACGCCCCTTGCGTAAGGGAACCGATCAGTTGTCCCGAACGTGTTCATGGGTGGGAAGATCAGTCCGCTTCGGGGATTGCTCCGCCGATTCGTCTTGATCGGCGGCGCCTGCCTTGATCGAATGTGTGGTGCATCCGTGGACCGATGCAGGATCCAGGCGTTCCTGGTGTGGATGTCGGTCCCTGCGGCCATACTTCTGGCCGGGTACCAGTTCCCCGATCGGCCGGGGGAATGGCCACCGTCAGCGACCGAGGGGGAGGTCACGTGACATACCCGCCGAATGTGCGCACGGCGCCGGACCACGTGCCGGCCCAGCCGCCCGTGCCCGCTTCCGTGCCCGCGCCGCGGCGCGGCGCCTGGTCCGAGCCGGCGGCGCGGCTGCGCGCCGCGGCGACGACCGAACCGGGCAGGCTCCAGATCATCGGGGCCGTACTGGCGGCGCTCGTCGTCGCGTTCGGGGCCGTGACGGCGATCGAGGTCTCCGACCGGGCGGCCGCCGCCGACGACGTGGTGAGCCGCAGCCAGCCGCTGAGCGCCGAGGCGGCGAACATCTACCGCTCCCTGGCCGATGCCGACACCGCGGCGGCCAGCGGATTCCTGGCGGGGGCGCAGGAACCGCGCGATGTCCGCGAGCGGTACGAGAAGGACATCGAGGACGCGTCCCGGCTGCTGGCGAAGGCGGCGTCCACCACGGCCGCCGAGTCGCCGTCCGGCCAGGAGATCGCCACGCTCAACCAGGAACTCCCCCGGTACACCGGACTGATCGAGCGGGCCCACGCCAACAACCGGCTGGGGCTGCCGCTGGGCGGCGCCTACCTCCGGTACGCGAACCAGAAGATGTCCAAGGAGCTCCTTCCCGCCGCCGAGCGGCTCTACACGGCGGAGACCGGGCGGCTCGACCAGGACTACGACTCCGCGCGAACCTGGCCGTTCTTCTCGCTGGGTCTCGGTGCCGTCGTGCTGGGCGGGCTGTTCTGGGCGCAGCGGCGCAACTACCGCAGGACGAACCGGGTCTTCAACCACGGGCTGCTCGCCGCGACCGCCGCGTCCACCGTGCTGGTGCTGTGGCTGGCCGTGGGACACACGGTCGCACGCACCGAGCTGCGGGACGCCGATGTGCACGGGCAGCAGTCGCTCGATGTGCTCAATCAGGCACGGATCAACTCGCTGAAGGCACGCGCCAATGAGCTCCTGACCGTGGTCGCCCGCGGCGCGGTGCTCACCGCCGACGGCAGGAACGACAAGTACGAGACCGACTACACCACGGGCATGAAGGCCCTCGGCGATGAGCTGGGGACGGCCAGGAAGCTCGCCGACGACTCCCAGGGGAGCGGGCCGGTGGCGAACGCCATCAGCGGTGTCTCCGAGTGGCAGACCCGCCACCGGACCGCCCGCAAGACCGACGACAGCGGCGACTACGAGGGCGCGCTGAAGCAGATCATCGGGGCGAAGGACTCCACCGGGGAGTCCTTCAACCGGGTGGACGACGCACTGGAACAGGCACTCGCCCATGAGCAGGGCGAGTTCACCCGGGCCGCGAAGAACGGGCGCGGGGCGCTCGGCGGGCTGCCGGTCGGGGCGGCGGCTCTCGCCGCGCTGGCCGCGGTCGCCGCGATCACCGGGGTCAACCGCAGGCTGTCGGAGTACCGGTGAGAGGGGGAGCGATGACCAGGACTGGTTCCGCCCGGGCCGGACTGCGCGGCTGGGGCGGGGTGACGGGGATGGCCGTGGCCTGCGCGGTGACGGCCTCGCTCACCCTGCTGCCGCTCTCGCACGGCGGCGCCGGCTCCTTCGGCGTCGGTGTCTCCGGGCCGGGTACGGCGACGGCGGTGTCCGCCCGGGCCGGCGACTGCAAGGACCCGGAGGCGAGCCTGCAGCCGTCGAGCGCCGACGGGCCGAGCATCGCGAAGATCAAGGCGCGCGGGAAGCTGATCGCCGGGGTCGACCAGAACAGCTTCCGCTGGGGCTACCGCAATCGGGAGACGGGCAGGCTCGAAGGCTTCGACATCGATCTGGTGCGGGCCATCGCGCAGGACATCCTGGGCGACCCCGACAAGGTGATCTTCCGGGCGATCCCCACCAACCAGCGCATCGCCGCCCTGGAGAACGACAAGGTCGACGTCGTCGTGCGAACGATGACGATCAACTGCAGCCGGCTCGACCAGGTTTCCTTCTCCACCGCCTACTTCCAGGCCGGGCAGCAGGTCCTCGCACCGAAGGACTCGCCGATCACGGGATACGACAAGTCCCTGGCCGGCAAGCGGGTCTGCACCGCGGAGGGCTCCACGGCCTACGAGGCGCTGGAGAAACAGTCCTTCGGCGCGGTCTTCAAGGACGAGCACGACGGCACGGAGGCGGACGAGGACCGGCTCACCGTCCCCAACCAGCTGGACTGCCTGGTCCGGCTGCAGCTGGGCGAGGTCGACGCGGTGGTCACGGACAACGCGCTGGCGGCGGGTCAGGCCGCCCAGGATCCGGCCGTCGTCCTCAAGGGCGACAAGCCGTTCACCACCGAGTACTACGGCGTGGCCACGAAGCACGGCGCGAACGACCTGGTGGCCCGGGTCAACCAGGTGCTGGTCGACTACCGCAAGGGTGGTGCGGACAGCCCCTGGATGGTGTCGTACCGGAAGTGGCTGGCGACCGGACTGCCCGGCATAACGGCGCCGCCTGCGCCCAAGTACCGGAGCAATTAGTCCTTGATCCCGCCGGGTCCGCCCGGCGGGGAGAGCGAAGAGGTGATCGATGGGCGTCGCGGGCCCCTTCCCCGGCTATGCGGGGAGGCCCCCCGGCCCGGTCATGGACCGGGACGAGGCGGACCGTGCGCTGGCCCGGCTCGGTGCGGAGCACGAGGCGATCGAGACCTCGCTCCTCGCCCTGCAGGACCATGCGGGCCGCCGGCTCCTGGAGGGCGCCGGTCTGACCGGTGTCACCAAGGAGCGCTGGGCCGCCACCGAGCAGTCGATCACGCTGCTGTGGGGGTATTTCGACGCCTACGCCGGGGCGATCGACGCGGCACGTGAGATACGGGCCAGGCGTCGTTTCCCCAACCGTGACGACCTGCTGGCGCTGACCGAACTTCTGCGCGGCCAGGGCGTCACGGTGGCGTCCACCGCCACCCGGCCCGATCCGTCGATCACCGGTCCGGCCAAACTCTCCGAGCGGTTCACGCTGGAGGAGCTGGTCGCCCGGATGAACGAGCTGTACGCGCGCTCGCTGGACATGATCGTCGCCTCCGACTCCGTATGGTCCGCGCTGCCCGCCCGGATAGATCTGCTCGCCGCCGAGCTTCACCGGACGCGTTCGCTGGCGCACTCCGTCGGCGTGCGTCCCGGGGAGCACCCGGCGGGCGACGACCTGGAGTCGATCACCCATGAGCTGGCCACGCTGCGGGTCCAGGTGATCTCCGACCCGCTGGCGTTCTGGCTGCCGGGCCCGGGCAGCGCGGCGCCCGGCGGCGGACGTCCGGACACGACGCGCTACGACCGGGCGGCCCGCGCGCTGGACGACGTGCGGCGGGAGATCGAGGCGGTGCTCGCGGTCCGCCAGGACGCCGAGCAGCGCCTGGTCCACCTGCGCGACGTGCTCTCCCGTGCGGACCGCACGCTGGCCGAGGCCCGGTCGGCGCGCGGCGAGGTGCTGGCGAAGATCGCCGCGTCCGAGGTGCCCGCGGTCAGCGGTCCGCCGACCGCGCTGCAGGAGCGGCTGGCCGCCGCGTCGGAGTGCCGCAGGTACGCCCAATGGCACCGGCTCTCCCCGCTGCTGGAGTCGCTGGAACGGGAGGCGGAGGACGAACTGCTGCGGGCCCGCGAGTCGCTGTCGGCGGTCACCGCGCCGCTGGCGGTCCGGGCGGAGCTGCGTGGCCGGCTGGACGCGTACAAGGCGAAGGTCGCCCGGCACAGGCTGGCGGAGGACCCGGTGCTGATCGAGCGGTACGACGCGGCGCGCCGGATGCTGTGGAGCGCCCCGTGCGATTTGCGGGTCGCCGGGCAGGCGGTGCTGCGCTATCAGGAGGCGGTGGCGGAACTGCTGGACATCCGCCGGTCGTCCGCACCGGAGGACCGGCGATGAGTACGCGTAGGCGTGCGTGCAAGGTGAACGGGCCGCTGCGGCGGCGGGGCGAACAGGGGGACCGATCATGAGTACGCAGTGCCAGCGTCCCGCGTGCGAAGGCAATTACGAGGACATGGGCGGCGGTGAGCTGTACTGCGACACCTGCGGTCTGGCCCCGGTCGTCTCGGCAATGGGGTCTCCCCTGTTCGAGCGCAGCCGAGAACTTGGGGATGGGATGGTGAGCTCGCCGCCCACCGGTATCGCGGTCGGCAAGGGGGGCAACAGCAGTTCGGCGCGGAGCAGTTCACGGGCATCGTCCCGCGCGTCGTCGCGCTCCTCGTCCCGCTCGTCGACCTCGCGGCGTTCGGTCTCGGGGCGGCTCTCCCGGTCCGTGTCGGGGACCTCCACGGCCCGCTCGGTGTCGGTGCGTTCCTCCGGTGCGTCGTCGAACGCTTCCGGGCGCAACCGGCTGGGCGCAGGCCTGGTGCGGGTGCCGGACGTGCCGCGCCCCGACCCGCGTTCCGCGGTGATGGAGAACCCGGAGGTGCCGGAGCGGAAGCGGTTCTGTTCGCGCTCCGACTGCGGGGCCCCGGTGGGACGGTCACGCGGCGAACGGCCGGGACGAACCGAGGGGTTCTGCACCAAGTGCGGCCACCCGTACTCCTTCGTACCGAAGCTGCAGGGTGGCGACATCGTGCACGGCCAGTACGAGGTGGCGGGCTGTCTGGCGCACGGCGGGCTCGGCTGGGTCTATCTCGCGGTGGACCGTGCGGTCTCGGACCGCTGGGTGGTCCTCAAGGGGCTGCTGGACACCGGCGACCAGGACGCCATGGCGGCCGCGATCTCGGAGCGCCGCTTCCTCGCCGAGATCGAGCACTCCAACATCGTCCGGATCTACAACTTCGTCGAGCACCTCGACCAGCGGACCGGTTCGCTCGACGGCTACATCGTGATGGAGTACGTGGGCGGCAAGGCGCTCAAGGAGATCGCGAACGAGCGCCGCACCCCGGCCGGGAAGCGGGATCCGCTGCCCGTCGAGCAGGCGTGCGCGTACGGCATCGAGGCACTGGAGGCGCTCGGTCATCTGCACAGCCGCAATCTGCTGTACTGCGACTTCAAGGTCGACAACGCGATCCAGACCGAGGACCAGCTGAAGCTGATCGACATGGGCGCGGTGCGCAGGATGGACGACGAGGAGTCGGCCATCTACGGCACGGTGGGGTATCAGGCGCCGGAGGTCGCGGAGGTCGGACCGTCGGTCGCCTCCGATCTGTACACGGTGGCGCGGACGCTCGCGGTGCTCGCCTTCGACTTCCAGGGGTACACGAACGTCTTCGTGGACTCGCTGCCGGACCCGGACAACATCGAGGTGTTCCGGACGTACGAGTCGTTCTACCGGCTCCTGGTCCGGGCCACGGACCCGGATCCGGCGCGGCGGTTCGCCTCGGCCTCGGAGATGGCGGAGCAGCTGACGGGGGTGTTGCGGGAGGTCGTGGCGTTGCAGACGGGGCGTCCGCGGCCGGCCCTGTCGACGCTGTTCGGTACGGAACTACGGGTTACGGACACGCAGTTGTTCACCGAGCTGACGGGCGATGTGTCGCGGCTCGGGGTACGGGCGGAGCCGGCCGGGCGGCGGAAGGGGAAGGGGGCGGGTGGATCCGGGGTTTCTGTCGCAGCGGCTCCGGCCGCCGGGGCTCCGGCTGCGCCGGGGGCGGTGGGGCACGCGGTGCCGGGTGTGCCGGGGCAGCGGGCTCCGGGGGCTGCCCTGCTGTCGGCGCCTCCCACGCGCGTCCGGGGCGGTAGCGGCACTGCGGCCGCTCTCCCGTACGCGCAGACCCGGGCGGCCGTTCCGGCGCCGCGGCCGGCGCCCGCCGACCCGGGCCCGCTCCCGGGGACGTACACCTCGGCCGGCCCCCGGCTGGCCGGGCTCGACGCACGGGCCACCTCGCTCGCGCTGCCCGTCCCCCGGGTCGACGCGAGCGACCCCAATGCGGGATTCCTCACCGGCGTGATGACGTCCGCACCCTCCGAACTGATCGCCGCACTGCGGGCGGTTCCCGCCGCCTCGCTGGAGACCCGGCTGCGCGAGCTGCGCGCCCGCCTGGAGCTGAACGAACCCGGTGCCGCCGTCCAGACGCTGACGGGTCTGGAGGCGCTGCACGCGGACGACTGGCGGGTCGTCTGGTACCGCGGGGTCACCTCGCTGGTGACCGGGGACAACGCGACTGCGGCGCTGTCGTTCGACGCGGTCTACGACGCGTTCCCCGGTGAACCCGCGCCCAAGCTGGCGCTGGGCATCTGCGCGGAGGTCCTCGGCCAGCTGGACAACGCCGCCGAGTACTACCACCTGGTGTGGACGACCGATCCGAGCTTCGTCAGCGCCGCGTTCGGTCTGGCCCGGGTGCAGATCGCCGCCGGGGACCGGGCCGGGGCCGTGCGGACGCTGGAGTCCGTGCCCGAGGCGTCGATCCACTACACGGCGGCCCGGGTCGCCGCCGTGCGGGCCCGGCTGCGCGAGCGCGCCCCGCACGAGCCGCTGATCGCCGATCTGACGGCGGCCGCCGACCAGGTGGCCGAGCTGCGGAGTTTCGGGCTGGACGCGGTGCGCCGCGAGCAATTGTCGACGGAGGTGCTGGGGACGGCGCTGGACTGGGTACTCTCCGGGAGTCCCACGGACCGGCCGCCGGCTCCGCAGTCGCCGTCGCAGTCGCATGGGCCTGCCGGGCCGGGAATGCTGCTCGGCAGTGAGTTGGACGAACGCGGCCTGCGTTTCGGTCTGGAGCGTTCGTACCGGATACTCGCCCGGCTTGCACAGCGCGGCGACGAGAGGATCGAACTGGTGGAGCGGGCCAACCGTTTCCGCCCCCGGACGTGGGTGTGAAGATGTCGCGGATGCACCAGGAGACCGCCTTGTCGAGGTGTCCCAACTGCGAGGAGCCGCTGGAATCGGGCGACCTGTTCTGCGGCGCGTGCGGGTACGACCTGTCGGTCGTCCCCGCGCCGCCGGAGGACCGCCCGACCATCGCGATCACCGCGCCGGTGAACGGTGCGCCCGTGACCGGTGCGCAAGGGACCGGTGCGCCGGTGGCCGGTCCGGGCGGACACACCGCTGCGGCCTCCGGTTCGGTGGAGTGGTCGGCCGCGTCCGCCGCCGACCGGTCCGGGCCGCCCGCCCCGGCCGGTCCGCCCGCCGGAGTCCGTTTCGACCGGCGGGACGGGTCGGACGACTTCGAACTGGCCGCGCCCGCGGCACCCGTCGCTCCCGATCCCCGTACCACCGGCGCCGCCCCGGAGCAGGAACGCACGGCGGGCACCAAGCTGTGCGTGGCCTGCCGCGCCGGTCATGTCGGCACCGACGGCTACTGCGAGAACTGCGGCCATGCCCAGCCCCGCGAGCGCGACCACATGGAGCAGGAGCTCGGTTCGGTGGCAGCCGTCAGCGATCGCGGTCTGCGCCATCACCGCAACGAGGACTCGTTCGCGGTGTCGACGACCGCCCTGCCGGACGGCTCCCCGGCCGTTGTCGCGATCGTCTGCGACGGCGTCTCCTCGGCGAGCCGCCCCGACGAGGCCTCGGCCGCCGCCGCGACGGCGGCCAACGAGGCGCTGCTGGAGTCGCTGCCGCGCGGCGCCCACCCGCAGCAGGCGATGCACGACGCGATCGTCGCGGCGGCCGAAGCGGTCAACGCACTGGCCCACGACGACGGCCGGGCCATGGAGCACGATCCGCACCACCACACGAACGCACCGGCGTGCACCCTCGTCGGCGCGATCAGCGCCGGTGGACTCCTGGTCGTCGGCTGGGTCGGCGACAGCCGCGTCTACTGGGTGCCGGACGACCGCACTCACCCGCCCGCACGCCTCACCGAGGACGACTCCTGGGCCGCGCAGATCGTCGCGGCGGGCCTGATGAACGAGGCGGAGGCGTACGCGGACGAGCGCGCCCACGCCATCACGGGCTGGCTCGGCGCCGATGCGTACGAACTGGAGCCGCACACCGCGTCGTTCAAACCGGACCGGCCGGGTCTGGTCGTGGTGTGCACGGACGGGCTGTGGAACTACGCGGAATCGGCGGCCGAGATGGCCGCCGTGGTACCCGCCGATGCGCACGAACGACCGCTGCACGGCGCCCAGGTCCTGGTGGGTCACGCGCTGGACGGTGGGGGCCACGACAACGTAACAGTGGCTCTGCTGCCGTTCGCCGTGCCGTCACCAGGGGCAGGATCGGCGTAAAGGCCCCACGTCCGGTACTGCCCACTCTCTTGTCCGCTGCGACCCTTGCCAGCTCTGCCACCTCTGCCAGGAGCCGATCAGATGGCCAACTTCTCCAAGTCCCACGTGCCGCAGTTCTCCGTCGAGGTGTATCAGAACGAATATCTGCCCGAGGGCGGCCGCGAGGTCAACGCGATCGTCACGGTCACCTCGACCGGCGGCGGCACCACCGGTGGCGTCCCGCTGACCGGGGCGACTCTCTCGCCCGCGCAGGTGCCGGGCCGGCGGACGAAAGCCGCCGTGGTGATCATGGTGGACTGCTCCGGTTCGATGGACTATCCGCCGACGAAGATGCGCAACGCCCGTGATGCGACGGGCGCGGCCATCGACACCCTGCGCGACGGCACCTCGTTCGCCGTGGTCGGCGGTACGCACATCGCCAAGGAGGTCTATCCGGGCAACGGCCGCCTCGCCGTGGCCGGCGCGCAGACCCGCGCCCAGGCGAAGGAGGCGCTGCGCCGGCTCAGCGCGGGCGGCGGTACGGCGATCGGCACCTGGCTGCGGCTGACCGACCGGCTGCTCGGTGCCGCCGACGTGGACATCCGGCACGGCATCCTCCTCACCGACGGCCGCAACGAGCACGAGTCGCCGGAGGACCTGCGGGACGCGCTCGACGCGTGTGCGGGCCGCTTCACCTGTGACGCCCGTGGTGTCGGAACCGACTGGGAGGTGAAAGAGGTCACAGCCATAGCCTCGGCGCTGCTCGGCACGGCCGACATCGTCGCCGACCCGGCGGGGCTCGCCGCGGACTTCACGCAGATGATGGAGAACGCGATGGGCAAGGAGGTCGCGGACGTGGCGCTGCGCCTGTGGACGCCCGTCGGGGTCGAGATCAAGTTCGTGAAGCAGGTCGCGCCGGCGGTCGCCGAACTGACCGACCGCCGCACCGAGGCGAGCCCGCGCGCCGGGGACTACCCGACCGGTTCCTGGGGCGACGAGTCCCGCGACTACCACGTGTGTGTACAGGTGCCGGAGGCCGGAATCGGGCAGGAGATGCTCGCCGCCCGTGTCTCGCTGATCCTCCCCGACCCGTCGGGCGCGGCGGCCCCGCAGGTCCTCTCGCAGGGGCTGGTACGGGCGGTGTGGACGGACGACATGGTGGCATCCACCTCGATCAATCCGCAGGTCGCGCACTACACCGGCCAGGCGGAACTGGCACAAGTCATCCAGCAGGGGCTCGATGCGCGCAAGTCGGGAGACTTCGACGGAGCGACGGCGAAACTCGGCCGTGCGGTGCAGCTGGCATCGGCGTCCGGGAACGAGGACACTGCGAAACTGCTTTCGAAGGTGGTCGACGTCGTCGATGCGGCGACCGGTACTGTGCGACTGAAGGCGAAGGTCGCGGAGGCCGACGAGATGACCCTCGAAACGCGCTCCACCAAGACCGTCCGCGTGAAGAAATAACACGAGGGCCGCGCAGCTCAGCGACGTGGCGAAGCGATAAGAAATGACGGCCCCCGGGGGCCGGACGAGGAGAGGGGGAAGCGCCGACATGCCGACCTGCCCGAACGGACACCAGTCGGGTTCCGAGGACTGGTGCGAGGTCTGCGGCCATCGCATGGCCGGGGCCGGCGCGCCTGCGGGCGCAGTCCCCCCGCCGCCTCCACCGCCGCCCGCGCCCGGATACGGCTACCCGCAGGGCCCCGGCTCCGACGCCACCCAGCAGGCAGAGCTCTGCCCGCAGTGCCGCACCCCGCGTGAGGCGATGGCGCCGTTCTGCGAGGAGTGCCGCTGGAACTTCCTCACGAACACGGCGACGTCGTACACCCCGCTGGCCCCGCAGCACGGCGGTCCGGGCGGGCCCGGCCCCGGTGGTCCGGTGCCCGGTCTGAACCTGCCGCCCGGCTTCCAGGCGCAGCAGGGGCCGCCCGCGCCGCCGCAGCAGCGCGATCCGTACGAGTACCAGAGCTCACGGCCCTCGCAGGTGAACCGCCCGGCCGAGCCGCTCACCCCCGGGCCCCCGGCGCCGGGCCCGCAGCAGCCGCCGCACCCGTTCCAGCGGCAGGGCCCGCCGCCCCCGTCCTTCCAGCAGCAGGGCCCGCCTCCTGCGCCGTCGTTCCAGCAGCAGGGCCCGCCGCCTCCACCGTCGTTCCAGCAGCAGGGCCCGCCGCCTCCACCGTCGTTCCAGCAGCAGAGCGCGCCGCCCTCGTTCGAACAGCCCGGCCCGTCCGCGCCGCCGCAGCCGCAGGCCACGGATGACGACTGGATGCTGCCACCGCCCTCGCAACAGCAGGTGCCGACGCAACAGCCGTTCCAGAGCCGGGGCCCGAACCAGGGATCGGACCAGAACCAGGCGCCCGCGGGCTGGACGGCGGTCATCGCCCCGGACCGTGAGTACTTCCTGGCGATGATGCAGCGCAGCGGCCCCGAGGCGACCGGGCTCAACCTGCCCGCGTACTCCCCGGAGCAGCGCCTGCCGCTCACCGGCAACCAGGTCACCATCGGCCGTCGCCGGCACAGCACCGGCGAGTCCCCCGACGTCGATCTGTCCGTGCCGCCGGAGGATCCGGGCGTGTCGCACCAGCACGCGGTGCTGGTGCAGCAGCCCGACGGCAGCTGGGCCGTGGTCGACCAGAACTCCACCAACGGCACCACGCTGAACGGCGCCGAGGACCCGATCCAGCCCTACGTCCCCGTACCGCTCCAGGACGGCGACCAGGTGCATGTCGGGGCGTGGACGACGATCACCATCCGCCGCGGCTGACCGGGTTTCTCAGCCGGCGATCAGTGGCCAGGCGTACGGTCCCTCGGGGTCGTCCAGCCAGGCCCACTGCCGCCCGTCCCGGACGGTGATGCCGAACCTCTCCCGCTCGGGACGCTTCTCGCGCTGCCAGAGGGAGAAGGCCTCACGCGGGTCGAGGGTGGTGCCGGTCAGCGTCAGCAGGAACCGGAACAACTCGTTCTCGGCCACCCGCCTCGGCACTCCGCCGGTGTGCGGGTGGCGCACCGGCGGCGGCGTCGCCCCGCGCAGGGGCACGAAGTACGCGGGTGTGTGCAGGAACCGCCCCTCGGCATACGGGCCGTGCGGTGACGGGCGTACCCGCAGCAGGATCAGACCGGTCGCAAACGGTGCCAGGATCCGCGCCTCCGGCCTGCACTGCGCCAGCCAGGCCTGCGGTACGGACGGCAGGGTGCAGGTCACGATGATCCGGTCGTACGGGCCCCGCTCGGGGCAGCCCCGCGCCCCGTCCCCGGTGATCACCGCCGGGTGATAGCCCGCCGCCGAAAGATGGTTGCGGGCCGACTCCGTGATCTCCGGGTCGAGGTCCATCGTGGTCACCGCGTCGTCGCCGAGGCGGTGGGCGAGCAGCGCGGCGTTGTAGCCGGTGCCCGCGCCGATCTCCAGAACGGTGTGGCCGTCCCGTATGTCCAGCTCTTCCAGCATCCGGGCCATCAGCGACGGCTGGCTGCTCGACGAGACGAGTTCGCCGTCCCTGATCCGGGTGGCCAGCGCCCCGTCGGCGTACGCGCCCTGCAGCCACTGGGCCTGCCGGGCCGGGTCGGGGTCCTCGCACCAGAGCCGTTCGGGCCCGCTGGTCCCGGTCACGTAGTAGTACGGCACGAACAGATGGCGGGGCACCGCCTCGAACGCGGCACGCCAGGCGGGGTCCTCCAGCGCCCCGCCCTCGACGATCCCCCGCACCATCGCCCACCGGGCCTCGGCGCCGGCCTCCGCGAACTGATCCAGGTGTGGGCGCATACCTCCACTCTCCCGCTCGCGCCCCCCGGAAGCGACGAGGCACGATGGCCGTCCGGACCGGGGTCCTAGGACCCGGGTCCTCGGCCGGTGCGTCTGAGACCATGGACGGGTGACAGAGATTCCGCGCGACACGCTTCAGGAGCAGACCTTCTACGAGCAGGTCGGCGGCGAGGAGACTTTCCGGCGCCTGGTCCACCGCTTCTACCAGGGGGTCGCCGAGGACCCGCTGCTGCGGCCGATGTACCCGGAGGAGGATCTGGGGCCGGCCGAGGAGCGGTTCACGCTGTTCCTGATCCAGTACTGGGGTGGTCCCCGGACTTACAGCGAGCAGCGCGGTCATCCCCGGCTGCGGATGCGGCATGTCCCGTTCCGGGTGGACCGGGCCGCGCACGATGCCTGGCTGAGCCGGATGCGCGTGGCTCTCGACGAGCTCGGGCTCTCCCCGGAGCACGAGCGGCAGCTGTGGGACTACCTCACGTACGCCGCCGCCTCGATGGTGAACACCGAGGGCTGACGGCACAGCCCCGTCCCTCTATCCCCCTACACCGCACGTCGTCCGAGGTGCTGCGCCGTACGGAGGTGGACGCGGATCCGGGGCAGGAATCCCAGGTGGCCCGCGAGTACGCGATGCTCGACCGCGCGGGGCGGCTGCAACTGCCCACCGAGTACACCGAGACGCTCGGGATGGAGCACCGCGTAATGCTGGAACTGGAGCAGGACCACATCGGGGTGTGGCCGGACGACCAGCAGCGTGGGTAGCGGGCGCCTCTCCCGCGGGTCCGCTCCGGCCTCGGCGTCAGCGGGCGCCGACCGTCACCGCGAGGTTGCCGAGTCCGCCGCCCGCGCCGCGCACGGCGATCGAGCCGAACGGGGTACGCAGCCGCAGCCACGGTCCCGAGGCGAACAGCGCGACCGGGAAGTCCGGGGCCGGGCGGAGGAAGCCGAGGGACTGGGCCGCGTGGACGGCGCGCAGCGGGAGCCTCGTGCCACCGACCGTGCGCGACCAGATCTCGCGGCCGATCAGGTCCCGCTCCGCCCTCGTACGCCGGCCCTCGGGCAGCGCCTCGTCGCGGGAGCGGAACTCCGCCACCGCGGCGGTGACGGCGGTGCGCAGGGAGACGGGGTCGCGCAGTCCGGGCCGTTCCTGCCAGCCGGTGCGCGGCGGGAGCATCCCCGTCCACGGCGGCCCGGTGACGGGCGCGGGCAGCCCGCCACGGGAATCACCCGTCTCGACGTCGAGCGATTCGAGGAATTCACCGGCGGACACGGTGATGTCGAAGTCGATCGGGCCGACCAGCCGCGCCGTCCGGATCGCGAGGACCTCGAACGACGGCGGCCTGCCGAACACGGCCAGTGCGCCGCCGCCCGCCTGCAACCGGACGGCGGCCGCCCGGTCGTAGTGCAGCAGGCGGCCGAGGAAGGCGGCGAGATCCGCCGCCTCCCTCGCGTCGGCAAAGTGCAGCGACTGCACGGGCACCGTCATACGGTGGCGGGCTCCTCGGCCAGGTACTCCTGGAGGAAGAGCTTCTCCTCCGCGGAGATCCGCCGGGGTCGCTCCTCGGCCAGGTTGTACGGCACGACGACGGTCGAGGCCCGTACGTACACCTGGTCCGGGTCCTTGATCTCGTACGAGATCGTCAGGGACGCGGCACCTATTTTCGTGACCCAGGACTCGACGGTCACCGGCGCGTGCCGGTGGACCAGCGGGCGCAGGTAGTCGATCTCGTGCCGGGCCACGACGGACCCGCCGGCGAAGGACGGCGAGCCGTCCCCCGGCGCCAGCCGGAACATGAAGTCGATGCGCGCCTCCTCCAGGTAGCGGAGGAAGACCACGTTGTTGACGTGGCCGAAGGCATCCATGTCCGACCAGCGCAGCGGGCAGTTGTAGATATGACGAGCCAAGACGATCAGCCTCGCGTGAGCTTCTTGTACGTGGCACGGTGCGGGCGGGCCGCGTCCGCGCCGAGACGCTCGACCTTGTTCTTCTCGTACGACTCGAAGTTGCCCTCGAACCAGTACCACTTGGACTCGCCCTCGTACGCCAGGATGTGCGTGGCGACACGGTCCAGGAACCAGCGGTCGTGGGAGATGACCACTGCGGCGCCCGGGAACTCCAGGAGGGCGTTCTCCAGCGAGGACAGGGTCTCGACGTCGAGGTCGTTGGTGGGCTCGTCGAGGAGCAGCAGGTTGCCGCCCTCCTTGAGCGTCAGCGCCAGGTTGAGGCGGTTGCGCTCACCGCCGGAGAGCACACCGGCCGGCTTCTGCTGGTCCGGGCCCTTGAAACCGAACGCGGAGACGTACGCCCGCGACGGCATCTCGACCTGGCCGACGTTGATGTAGTCGAGCTCGTCCGACACGACCGCCCAGAGGGTCTTCTTGGGGTCGATGTTGGCGCGGCTCTGGTCGACGTAGGAGATCTTGACGGTGTCGCCGATCTTGATGCCACCGGAGTCCGGCGTCTCCAGGCCCTGGAGCATCTTGAACAGCGTGGTCTTGCCCGCGCCGTTCGGACCGATGACGCCGACGATGCCGTTGCGCGGCAGCGTGAACGACAGGTCGTCGATGAGGACCTTGTCACCGAAGCCCTTCGAGAGGTTCTCGACCTCGACGACGATGGAACCGAGCCGCGGGCCCGGCGGGATCTGGATCTCCTCGAAGTCCAGCTTCCGCATCTTGTCCGCCTCGGCCGCCATCTCCTCGTACCGGGCGAGACGCGCCTTGGACTTGGTCTGCCGGCCCTTGGCGTTGGAGCGGACCCACTCCAGCTCTTCCTTGAGCCGCTTGGCGCGCTTCTCGTCCTTGCGGCCCTCGACCTTGAGGCGGGAGGCCTTCTTCTCGAGATACGTGGAGTAGTTGCCCTCGTACGGGATGGCGCGGCCGCGGTCCAGCTCGAGGATCCACTCGGCGACGTTGTTGAGGAAGTACCGGTCGTGCGTGACGGCGACGACGGCGCCCGCGTACTTCGAGAGGTGCTGCTCCAGCCAGTTCACCGACTCGGCGTCGAGGTGGTTGGTGGGCTCGTCGAGGAGGAGCAGGTCCGGGGCCTCGATCAGCAGCTTGCAGAGCGCGACGCGGCGCTTCTCGCCACCGGAGAGATTGACGACGGGCCAGTCGCCGGGCGGGCAGCCCAGCGCGTCCATGGCCTGCTCCAACTGCGCGTCCAGGTCCCAGGCGTTGGCGTGGTCCAGGTCCTCCTGGAGCTTGCCCATCTCGTCCATGAGCGCGTCCGAGTAGTCGGTCGCCATGAGCTCGGCGACCTCGTTGAAGCGCTTGAGCTTGCCCATGATCTCGGCGGCGCCGTCCTGGACGTTCTCCAGGACGGTCTTCGACTCGTCGAGCAGCGGCTCCTGCATGAGGATGCCGACGCTGAACCCGGGCGACAGGAACGCGTCACCGTTGGACGGCTGCTCCAGGCCGGCCATGATCTTCAGCACCGTGGACTTACCGGCACCGTTGGGGCCCACCACACCGATCTTGGCGCCGGGCAGGAAGCTCAGCGTGACGTCGTCAAGGATCACCTTGTCGCCGTGCGCCTTGCGCGTCTTGCGCATCGTGTAGATGTACTCAGCCAAGAGGAACCGTCCGGCAATCGATGTGTGGGCAGATACACCCCATCTTGCCTGACGTCCACCCCAGGACGGAAACCAGTCTCATCGGGGGGCTGTGACCTGGCCCTTTGCCGTCCGCACTCGTAGCTGACCTGTCACTGGTTGTCGCCGTCGATCGCTGCCGAGCGGCCTCGCACGGCCCAGAGACGATCACTCGGCAGACGTCGTCCACTCGTCGAGCCTGACCTTCACCTGGTGATTGCGCTCGGCGAGCCAGAGGACCTCACCCTCGACGCGGTCGGCTGTACTTGCGGCCGTCGGCGCCCTTCCCTGCTATCTCCCGGTGGGAATCTCGTAAACGATCTCGCACAAGGCGGCGGGCACGACGATGTCCGCAGTCTCCACGGGTCGGCCCTGGTCGCTGTAGTACGTCCGCCTGATGTGGGTGACGAGAGCGGCCTTCTGGATGCCAAGGAGAGACGCCTCCTCGGTAGTCGCCTGCCGCGGCTCCGGCTGCTCGACAGCGTGGCTGACCGTGATGCCGATCGCAGCCATACGGTTCACGACGCCCGCCCCGGCGTGTGGCCCTCCCTCGGGGAGAACGACGAGCGTGCCGGCGGTGAGGTCGTACGGCTCCCAGCTCGTCGACAACTGCACCGGCTTACCGTCGGCCAGGAACTCGTACACGGTACGGACGCACAGGTCACCCTCGGCAACACCGAGCCGCGCCGCGATCTCCGCCGGAGCCTGGACCTTGGCCTCGGTCCGGCTCTCCCAGTCCCCGTACCTGCCTACGGCCTGCATGTCCGCACGGAACGGGGAATCGTCACGCTGCTCGCGCGCCGAGGAACGCACCACCCGGACACGCCGACGAGGTTCGGCGACATACGTACCGGAACCCGCGCGGCCTTCCAGAACTCCCTGGGAGATCAGTAGCTCCTGCGCCCGGCGAACCACGTTCTCGCCGACGCCGCACTCCTGGGCGATCTGAGCACGTGAGGGCAGCCGGTCCCCCGGTGTCGACTCATGCTCCGCGATCCGCTGTCGGAGAACGTCCGCGATGCGGAGATAAGGCGGCTGCTCAGACATATGGAAAATCTAGTCCACTAGCTCTAATCTAGTTAACTAGCTTCACGTACTGTGATCACTTGGCGACGGAGATGCCTGTGCCCGCTTCCGAACTGAGCGTCGAGGACATCGCCGCCCGGTTGTCTGCCGCCGGACTCACCGCACGCGTGAAACAGCACGCCCACCACACATCGATCGAAGCGGAGGTGCCGGACGACTTCCCCGCCGACTCATGGCGGGAGGTCCTGGAGGTAGTGGCGAGGGCCGATCAATTCGGACTCTCCGCCAGCAACGTGGACGGCCACGTCTTATGGGCCGCCGTACGCAAAGCGGTCCCCGCGACGGGAGACGTCCGGGGACCTGGCCATCAGCGATAGGAGTTGATCAGCGTGTTCAACCGTATCCGCCGTGCCGTCTCACGCACCAGTGAGCGGTACTTCCCGAAGGGCCAGCACCGCCGCCCCTTAACGCCTGTCCGATCGACGGTCGTTCACCTCGGACTCGCCGACTCCCCCACGCTGTACACGGGGCGGCTTCGAGACGGCATGGACCTTCTCGCCGCCGAGGAAATCGCGCTCGTCCGCCCGTACGTGTTGGCCAGCGGCGAAGGGGCGAAGGGGCGCTCAACGGCCGCAGCTCACACTCTCTTCGCGCAAACCTGGTCCGCACCGCCGGAGGTGGCCTGATGCCTTCTCATCAGCGACCAGGCGTGACGAAGGCGAATGCCGCTCCCTACAGGTCGAGTTCGTGCCTGATCGGTACGCACCGCGAGTGCGCGCACTCCTCCCCCACCGTGGCACCGATCGGCGTCCCCGTGGTCTACGAAGCGTGCAACTGCCCCTGCCACCCTTCCGCTTCAAGGGAGGTGTCCCAGTGAGGAGATGGACGCCCAGTGGTGCGCTTGCCGCCACCGTCGAGATCACCGCGGCCAGCGTGCAGCGAGGCGATGTGATCCAGATCGGCGGTCAGCAGTGTCGCGTGACCGACCTCCTCCAGCTTGCAGGTGCGGCAAAGCGGCTTCGTTTCGAGTCGGGAGAACTGCTGACCATGCACGCCCGGACCCGACTCGTCACCCTGCGGATGCTGAGAAGGAGTTGATCCAATCCGTGGCTCCCCGTCGTGATGTCATCGCTGACGACCTCCGGACACAGATCTCAACCGGCCACATCAAGGCCGGCGAACGTCTCCCTTCGGAGGCACAGCTCGCCTCCCACTACGCGGTCAGCACGCCGACGCTGCGGAGCGCCCTCGCAGTACTCCAAGGCGAAGGGCTCGTCGAGAAGATTCACGGCAAGGGGAACTTCGTCCGCCACCCCCTCCGCAGATTCACGTACGTCGGCGGTGGTCGCACTCCCCACGCTCAGACCGCGACCGATGCGGCTCTACGCATGACCGTCCGCACCACCCATCTCCCGGCGCGAGGGCATCTGACCGCTCTGCTGAGGGTGTCGGCAAGCAGCCCACTGACCGAACTCCTCTGCCTCAGCCACGAGGGGATGTCACCACACAGCCTGGCTCGAATCTACGTCCCCCGCGACTTGGCGCCGGCCGAAAGTCCAAGCGAATCACCCTGCTGCGAGGAGGTGTTGGTCAGGCTGACGGAGCTCCGCCCCCCGCTGGCCGAGGTACAGGAGCGGGTCAGCGCACGCTTCCCGACCCCCCGAGAAGCGGCGACCCTTCGCATCAGCCCAGCCCTGCCCGTCCTCGCAGTCACACGCGTGTCGACCGACACCACTGGACGCGTCGTCGAGGCGGCGCTCCTGGTCCTTCCCGGCGACCGCGCCGACGCGGTCTTCACGCACCACACGATGACCGAAGAAAGGGGGACGGAAGGATGACGACCCACAACGAGCTGCGGCTCCTCCCGTGGTCGGGCCCCGAAGGCAAGCCCTGCTTCCTGAGCACCGACGACAACAGCAGCCACCTATCCCACCTGGCCGACAACATCGAAGCGGTACTGCTCGGCATGACGGCCGAGCTCTTGGAGCACGCGGCAGAAGTACTCGGCGACGAGGCGGCAGAACCGGAAGAGCTGCAGCTCCTGCCGACAGACCTGACTGGAGCCCTACACGACGTACTCCGTGTAGCGGCAAGCCGCGGTTACCGCCTGTCGATACCGCTCCCCTCTCGTGAAGGCGGCGACGAGGGCCCTCGGCTCCCGGCGGCAGCCTTCGGCTAGCGGTAACGCACATCCAACGACAGAGAAGCCCCAGACCGGTTCTGGGGCTTCTCTGTTGGGTCCACTCCCCTCTCTCACCGTGAGCCGAGAGCGGGTGCACGCTTTCCAAGTCTGTTGGTAGGAGCCAGGACGCGTCTGGGCGCGTTCACCTGCGTTCATGACGGGTTGGCTGCTGCGTCGGGATCACGTCCGGAACCCGGCTGAACGCTCATGGACGCGAATGAATGAGACGGAAACTGAGACGGTCGCGAGCGGCCTGGTCCCTTGCCAAGGGTGGGCAAGGCGTTGTCGGTGGCCTCGGCCAGAATGCGCGGCATGAGCATCGAGATGCAGCTGCGTGCCATGCCTGAGTCCGAGATCCGGGAGGACTGGACTTGGCTGGAGGAGTTCATGGGGGCCGCCGGGGACTTCGACCGCTTCCAGGCCGAACGCAGGGCCGGAATCGCCGAAGCCGTGGAGTACCACTTCCATGCCCTCCATGAGGTCTACGCAGCGAAGTACGCCCGCCAGGGCCCCCATGACTGGGAGCTCCCGGTCTTCGGCGGCAGCCCTGTGTACCACGCCACCTACGACCGGCCGCCGTTCCTGATACTCCGCCCCGCCCAGGTCTGCGAGGCAGCGCGCTTCCTGGCTGCGGCCTCCTTCGACGATCTTTGGGAGGCTGCCCGACCGAAGGTCTTGCGCTCCTTTTCCGCCTTCGACGAGGCCGAGGTCAAGGGCTGGTTCCTCACCCACCACACCGACCTGCGTGCCTTTTACTCCCGTACGGCCTCGACGGACAACGCCGTGGTCAAGGCCTTCTGGTACTGAATTGCCAGGAGCACTCGGCCACGAGGGCCAGCGGGAAGCGGCCAATGGGCTTGGAGGGATGGTGAGAGCCCAGCGCGCCAAGCAGCAGGGCCGTGATTCCCCGCTGTTCCGGCGCCTGATCTGGTGCGCCTGTGGTGCGCCGGACGATCACCGCCTTGTAAGCCTGGCACCGATCACGAGCACGTCCTCGCTGGTCACCATGCGTGCGGTGACATTGAGTTGCTCGATGGGCTCCTGCACCGCTACGGGCTCCAAGTGACCGTGGTTGACCGCTCGATCTGGCACGGATCTGGCACGCACGCCTCTGTTGACGCCTGCAAGGAGCGCAAGCACGCTCACCATCCAGTGGTTGGCCTGGGAAGACCCTTCGAGGACTAGGGTCCGTCTTCAAACTGATCAGGCCCAGAGTAGGAACGACTCCAGGCTGACCGCTGCTTCGTAGGAGGTGGTGGCCTTGTCGTACCCCCCTGGTCGCAACACCGCGGAAGTGTTTGAGGATGTTGAAGCAGCGCTCGAGGGCGACATCGCTCAACAGTCTCGCGAGCAGTGCTCAGACTGCGCGTAGAGGCGTCGGGCGAACGAGCCTAGGGCTGTTCCGTAACTGAAGGTCTCGTCGCTACTGATGTTCACCGCGACGACACTGCCGGCCTCGGCCGCGTCGAGGTCGACGATGTATGGGCCCCCGCTCGACCCAACCCCCATGACGCAGGGGGCTGTCGATTAATAACTACTTGGTTTGATCGGGTAGTGGCTGGTGTCCGGCGATGGCTGCGAGTTCGGCAGCGGTGGTCGCTTTCATCGCGCCGTCCTGGGTGGTGTGGCCAAGGGCTTCGAGGTCGGCTCCTGTCTCCCGGGCTGTCCAGGAGATGAGGTTGGCGCCCACGCCGCAGAGGGCGGCCAGTACGGTACGGGGTGTCTTCCAGCGTTTGGCCAGGATGGCGATGAGGACGCGGTCGGCGGCGGAGAGGAGCCGGCTGCCGGCGCCGGGGC